>CAZYSW010000615.1:0-3506 GCA_964650105.1 uncultured Nannocystaceae bacterium | reverse complement strand
ATCATCACCGCCATGGGAGGGGAGATCCAGGTGCAGAGCCAACCGGGGCAGGGAAGTACGTTCAGGGTCTTGCTTCCCCCTGCACCCAGTGGAGCAACGACCAAGGTGACCGAGCTCCAGAGTCCGCCGACGCCCAAGCGCAAGGGGCGAGTGCTCGTCGTGGACGACGAGCCCATGGTCAGTCGCGTGATCGCACGGGTGCTCGAAGGGAGCAACGATGTCGTCCTGGCAGGAAGCGCGAGCAAGGCCCTGGAGTGCATCTCGGAGAACCCCGCGTTCGATGTGATCCTCTGCGATCTCATGATGCCGGAGATGACGGGCATGGACCTTCATGCAGTGGTGCGCGAACGGTATCCGGATCTGGTCCAGCGTATGGTGTTCCTGACCGGCGGAGCGTTCACGCCGCGCGCTCGTGCTTTTCTCGACGGCATCGAGAACCCCTCGATCGAAAAGCCCTTCAACGGCCGGGAGCTTCGGGCGGTCGTCAACCGATACATCACCTGACGCGTACGGAGCCGGGCCCAGCGACCTCGTTCGGGGGTCGAGGGCCTTCAGAAGGCGGTGCGGGTGAGCTCGATGTCGGCGTCCTCCCAGGCTCGCTCGAACTTGGCTGCGGTTTTCTTGGCGTCGCTCTTCCTCTTCGCGGCTTGCTGGGCTTTCCAAAGGCCGAAGAGCGCCCAGCCATTGTGGGGGTTCCGCTCGAGGTCGGCCTCGTAGACCGCGATGGCCTGGTCGTGCTTGCCTGCGTCGAGCAGCGCCGCGCCGAGATAGTGGCGAGTGGGATAAAACCAGTCTGCAGGCTCGTTGTAGGCGAGACCGTCCTCCAGCTTCACCGCGGACTCCCACAGCGCGATCGCCTCGGGAGATCCTTCGGCATCTGCGATGCGAGCCTCCAAGACCTTGGCGGCCAGCGCGAGTACGTCGCGTCCGGAGTTGAGACCGGCGAGCAACGCTTCGGGAACGGTCTTTCGGATGTTCTCGATGGCTCGATGATCGGCCCTGGCGTCGTCGAGCTTGCCGGTGGCTGCGGATGCCATGCCGTGCCCGTGGTGCCACAGCGCCGTCAGGACCTCGTACTTGGGATCGGGCTTGGGCTCGGCGAGGAGCTCCTGCCAGCGACCGAAGCGCACCAAGACGAGGATCGGCTCGGACAGGAAGAAGTCCATGCCCGGCATCCCGCACACGATATCGCGAGGGATCTGGGCCGCGGATTTCCTCGAAGCTTCGATGGCTTCCCCGCTGCGTCCCTGCATCGACGCGGAGTAGGCCAGAAATCCGTAGTTGTGTCCGAGGTAGAACGGGTAGTACCCGGGAGGCTCCACCAGATCGAGGTAGCGTCGATCGGCCACGATCGCGCTGCGGTTGGCTGCCGAAGCATCCGCGTAGCGGCCGATGCGTTGATAGATGTGCGCGGGCATGTGTACGATGTGACCCGCTCCCGGGATGAGCGAGGCCAGACGATCCGCGGAGGCCTCGGCCTTCTCGGGGTGGTCGGAGGCTTCGATGGCGTGAATGTAGTAGTGGTTCGCGCCAGGGTGGTCGGGGTTCTCGGCGAGGACGCGTTCGAGCGCGGCGACGAGCTCTTTGGTGCCCGGCGCGGGCTCCCCCTCGGGCGTCCAGAGCTTCCAGGGGTTCACGTTCATCATGGCCTCGGCAAACAGCACCTGGACGTCGTGGTCGCCCGGGAACCGGTGGGCCACCTCTCGCATCGCGTCCGCATAGGCCTCGTTGAACGGCTGCATGGCCTCGGGATCGACGTACTCGGGGCCCGCGTAGCGCCGGGCGAGAGCGGCGATGAGGGCCTGCTCGACCGGCGTCGTACCGCTCGCCGCCTTCTGTGCTCGCTGGAGGGCATCCCAGGCCGCGGCGGCGCGATCGGGCAACATGGGAATGTTGTAGTTGGGCCCGAGCGTGTAGGCGGCTCCCCACCAGCACATGGCGCAGCTCGGGTCGAGGGTCCCGGCTTTCGCGAACGATCGCGCAGCTTCGTCGTGGTTGAATCCATACGTGAGCGCGAGTCCCTGGTCGAAGAACGCTTGGGCGTCCGCGGATTTGGTCGTCACGGCGCGCTGGTGCTCGCCGAGGTCGGGGATCGTCACGGCACCCGCCGCCAGAACGTCGAGTGACCACGAGGGCATCGCATGGTCGGCGTGATCCGCCTCGTCCGCCGGAGCTTCGATCGGCGATGCCGCTGCGGGGGGCGTGGCGCCGGGAGGTCGAGGGGAGCAGCCGAACGCGAGCGCGGTCAGGAGGAGTGCGAAGCGATGCATGGCGACGAACCTTCGGGACGCCAAGCTACCCAAGGCGCCCGGGGGCGCAACGCTGCCTCGCCGCACCGGGTTCACGGCGGCGCACACGACGTTTCCTTGCTCGAGCTCCGGCGATCTCGGTTGCGACCGGCCCACTCGCCTGCGCTGCGCCGCTCGGAGCTTCGGGGTGCCGTTGCCCGTCTGTGGCAGCCCGGCCCGGGGACAGGAGCGAGTCGGCAGCCCGTGGTTGCCTGAGCTCGCCATCAAATCGGGAGGGCGCGCGATCCAGGGGGTCTCTTCGGTCGCGGCTCGAGGTCGCTGGGGTTCCCTCCCGGTGGGGTCAACGCTTGCGCTTCTTGCTGCCGCGCTTTCGCTTCTTTTTCTTCTTGCTGCTGCGGCGTTTGGCTGCGCGGCAGTCGAGATCGGCCTCGGTGCAGGCAAAGCGCACGTGCATGTGATCGGCGTGCCCGCCCCACGCGCGAATGATCGCTTTCTTCTCGGCTCGCGGCTCGGTGCAGAGCACCGAGAACAGCGCGGGGAGCCGCGAAGGCTCGATGCTCGCCATGGCATAGGGGAGGATCTGCGCCTGGACCTGGGCGGCCATGAAGATGGATTCGACCGCCCCACTGGCGAGGAGGCGCTCCACGAGACCCCACGTTGCGGCCGCATCGAGGGTGGTGGGCGTCGCCATCGTGAAACGATGGGGCTGCGGTGGTTCGAGGAGGGCGTATCCGATGTCGACGTCACGTCCAGTGCGGTGCGAACGATGGGGGCGTGCCCTTCCGCCTTTGCGGCGCGCGATCTCCCCCAGCAGAACCGGTCGAGCAGACGGGTAGCGCTCGCGCCACTCGCCGAGGGCCGAGGCCAGCGTGGTCACCACGTGGCGAGTCGCCCACGTCCGGGGCCGATAGGCACGGAGCTTCCACGCCTCACCTTCGGGGAATGGCGCGGCGTTCTCGAGACGCCCGCGATTGGGCGCACCCACCGATCTCGAAAGCGTGCCCGGCACGTGCCGATAGACGAGCACCCGCTGCCCGGCCTCCACATGCTTGTCGACCAGCGATGGATCGAGGGCGCGCAGCTCCTTTTCCTTCATGCCGAAGCGGTCGGCCAGGCTTCCCACCGACTCGCGTCTGGGCGCCGTCCACCACACCGCATCGAGGTTGACCCGCGCGTGCGCCTCGAACGGCACGAGCGCGCCGGCGTTTAAGAGGTTTCATCTGGGAAAAGCAGCAGGGGGGGAAGTATCGAGGCGTC
>CAZYSW010000614.1:0-3532 GCA_964650105.1 uncultured Nannocystaceae bacterium | reverse complement strand
GTGAACTCCGAGAGGTCCGCGGCGTCGCGGGCCGCGCCCTCCATGGCCAGCACCCCGCCGTTCTCCTTGATGCTGGTGATCCACAACCCGGTGGGATCCCAGCGATCGTTGATCTGGCTCTGCGGGTCGGCCTTGAGGATCTGCCGCTGCTTCTCCTCGTCGATGTCGGGGCCACCGCCGTCCTTGGCATCGGTGAGGATCATCGCGAGCTCGTACATCACGTAGACGGGGGTGCGTCGCTTGGCGGTGAGCTTCTTGATGGCGATCTCCATCTGCTCCACCTGCGCCTCGCGCTGCCGCAGCCCCTCCTCGTCGATCTCCTGCTTGATCGCCTCGGCCTGCTTGTTGACCGCGGCGGCCTGCCTGCGCAGCGCGTCGGCGGCCTCCTCCTCCTCGGTGAGCAGCCACCATCCGATGCCCATCAGGCCCACCCACACGATGACGGTGGCCAGGAGGAAGATCTGCCCGCTGCCGGGCCGGGAAACACCGAGGGCCGGCCCCCTGGAGGCCTTCTTCTTGGCCGGTACGAGGTTGATGCGAATCATGTGGCGTCTCCGGGTCGACGCAGGGCCAGGCCGAAGGCGATGGTCGCCACCGGAGCATTGGCCCGCAGGTAGTCGACGTCGAACCTACGGGCATCGACGGCGACGCGAGCGAAGGGGTCGATGATCTCCACGGGAATGCGGGCGCGGTCCTGGATCGCCTTGGGGAGCTGGGGCACCAGGCAAGAGCCTCCGGAAAGGTAGATTCGCGACAGTCGCGCATCGACGGCGTCGTTGATGTAGAAGTCCAGCGAGCGCTGGAACTCCTCGGCGACCTGCTCGGAGACCTGGGCCAGGATCTGGTGGACCTCCTGGGGCACGACGTCGGCGGCGGCGCCCATGGCCGCGATGGCCCCGCCCACCTTGTAGGCCTCCGCCCCGTCCATGGGAATGGCGAGCCGCTGCTGGATGGCCTCGGTGTAGGTGTTGCCAGCGGCGTGGAGGTCGCGGGTAAACCCCGGTCGCCCGTCGTTGACGATGGTCAGCGTCGAGAAGGTGGCCCCGACGTTGATGATGGCCACCGACTCGCCCGGGGCGAAGCCGATGCCGCCCTCGACTGCGTTCTGCAGCGCCAACGCGGCGGCGTCGACGATGCTGGCGTTGAAGCCCGCGTCGCGGACCACCCCGATGTACTGGCCGATGACGTCGCGCTTGGCCGCGACGAGCAGCACCTCCATCTGCCCCTGGGGGGTCTGCTTGACCAGGATCTCGTGGTCGACGACCACGTCTTCGCGCGGGAACGGGATGTTCTGGCGAACCTCCCACTCCATCTGCTCGTCGAGCGCGGCGCCTTCCATGGCCGGGATGGTGAGCCGCTTGATGATGACGCTGTTGCCCGACACCGCGATAGCGGCGTTCTTGCCCTTGAGCCGGATCCGGCGCGCGAGGTTGCGGATGGCGTCGACGAGCGCGTTGTGATTCATGATCGCGCCCTCGACGATGGTCTGGGGGGGGACCGGCTCGATGCCGAAGTTCCGCAGCGAAATCTCTCGCCGCCCCACGTCGAGCTGAACGAGCTTGATGGCGCTCGACCCGATGTCGAGCCCGATGCAATGCTTGGCCACGGGTCAGTACACCTTCCCCGGCACCGCAGCGAATTCGGCGCGGCGTGACGCGGTGACGACGACGACCCCCGCCCCTACCCGAGGTCGACGTCGGGGAACACTTCCTTGGCGGCGAGCGGGGGAAGCCCCAGCGCCTCCAGGATCTTGCGCTTGGTATCCATGCGGCAGGGGCAGCCCGCCTCGACGCGATCGATCGTCAACGGACTGACGCCCGCCCGCCGGGCGAGCTCGGCCTTGCTCATCATGGCGCTCTGCCGCAGCCGCCTGACGTTGTTCGGATGCGTCCCGGACTTCGGGCGCGTGCCCGAGCTCCGTTTCCGGGCGGACCCGGCGGTTGCAGGCGCGACGTCGACCTGCCGTGCCGACGTCTCCTCGTCCGGCTCGGCCGAGCGACTCGTCGGCACCTCGGCGACGGCCTTGGGCCCCTGGTTTGCTTCCGGATCCATGCGTTTGAAGCACGTACATTGTCGGCCCCGTTGCGTGGTCAGTCAACGCGGGAATTCCGCCTCAGTGATATGTAAGTGAATGACACTGATAGGGAATTGATAGGTCATTGAAGCGATCCAGGTGCGCAGAAAGCGCAGCCCGGAATGTGGTGCAAAAAGGCCAAGTGGTTGAGTTTCTTGATGAAAGCGATTGCGGTGCAAGCCGCGCAGGGCTTCGAAATGCAGCCTGCCCGGTCCAAGCATTCCACGGGAGGCATGTCACACCCAAAAAGCCAACGATCCCGGCGGGGCACGCGTCCGGGGTCCGCCGCGGAGCGGCCGGGGGCGCGCCGAGGGCGCGTTGTGGCGCACCGTCCGCTCAAGCGAGCCCGAATTCCTTGATCTTGTAGAGGAGAGCCCGGTGGCTGAGGTCCAGGAGCTTGGCGGCCTGGGTCCGGTTGCCGCCCGTCTGCTCCAGCGCGCGGAGGATGAACTCCCGCTCGAGGGTGCGCTGGGCTCGTTTGACCGACAGGTCGTCGGCCGGAAACTCGAGCACGAACGCCTCGCCGAGTCGGCGGCGTTCTCGGCGCGTGCGCTCCGGCAAGTCGTGGACCTCGATGAGCCCCCCCTCGGCCATGACCGCGGCGTGCTCGACCGTGTTCTCGAGCTCGCGCACGTTGCCGGGCCAACCGTAGGCCAGCAAGACCTGCAGCGCGGCGGGGCTGAGGCCTTCGATGCGCGTCCCCAGCCGCTCGTTGGTGCGCCGCACGAAGTGCTCGAGCAAAGGCACGATGTCCTCCTTGCGCTCTCGCAAGGGCGGGATCTGGATGGGCATCACGTCGAGCCGGTAGTAGAGGTCCTGCCGAAACGTCCCGTCCTCGACCATCGAGGCCAGATCGCGGGAGGTCGCGGCCACCACCCGGACGTCGACCCGAATGGGGCGCGTGTCGCCGACCCGGCGAATCTCCTCCTCTTGCAGGGCGCGCAGCAGCTTGACCTGCAACGGTGGCGGCAGCTCGCCGATCTCGTCGAGAAACAAAGTCCCCCCCTGCGCCTCCTCGAACAGCCCCCGTTTGTCGGACGACGCGTCCGTGAACGCGCCCTTGACGTGCCCGAACAGCTCGGACTCGAGCAAAGACTCGGGGATCGCCCCGCAATTGACGGCCACGAACGGACCGTCCTTGCGGGGGCTGTAGGCGTGGATCGCCCGGCTCACCAGCTCCTTGCCCACCCCCGACTCGCCGAGGACCAGGACCGTGGTCTTGAAACCCGCGACCTTGCGGACCGTCCGCGCGACCTGTCGCATCCCTTCGCTGAGGATGAGCATCTCGCCGAGCTGGTCGTCCACCCCCACGCGCTCGAGGCGAGCCTTCAAGAGGGCGTTCTCCCGCCGCAGTCGCTGCCGCTCCTCGGCCTTGCGCAAGGTGAGGACGACCTCGTCCTGCTTGAAGGGCTTGCTGATGTAGTCGTAGGCGCCGCGGTGCATCGCCTCGATGACCAG
>CAZYSW010000613.1:0-3536 GCA_964650105.1 uncultured Nannocystaceae bacterium | reverse complement strand
GGCTCCTCGGAGGTGCGGGGGGTTCACAGATCTCGGCCCCGCCGTGCGGCCGGGGGCATCTCGACCCGCTGGCCTCGGTGCGATGCCGGGGCCCGACCGACCCGGCGCGACGCTGGTGAGGGGTGATGACGATGGGCAAGGGAGGAGCTCGGGCCCGTTCAGGCCCGCCGCCTGACCCGAACTCGCTGACCCAGACGGATGGCGAGTGGACCGTGCTGCCAGTCGCCGGACGCGACGGCGACCCGCCGGACTGGCCGCTGAGTCGGCCGACCAAGCGCGAGCTTGACCTGTGGGAGATCGAGTGGCGCCGGCCGCAGGCGGTCATGTGGGAACGCCAGGGCCAGGAGATCGAGGTCGCGATGTACATCCGTACCCTCGTCGCGGCTGAGTCTCGAGATGCGACGACGGCGTGCCGGACTCTGCTGCGCCAGCAGATGGAGGCGCTCGGGATCTCGGTGCCTGGTCTGCTGCGGAACCGGTGGAGGATCGCGACGGTCGAAGCCGACGAGGAGGACAGCTCCTTCAGCGAGGACGATCCGCGCAGCCGCCTGAAGGTGGTGGCCGGTGGAGGCACCTGAGTTCGTCGTCGACTTCCCGACGCTGTGGGTCGTGCCGGCGTGGATCGAGCGGCATTGCACGATCCCCGACGGTGATCGGAAGGGGGAGCCTCTCCGGCTCTACGACTGGCAGCTGTGGTGCACGGTGAACCACTACCGAGTGAAGCCCAAGGCGCGGGTTGGGCAGAAGGCTCCGGCGTTCGCCTACCGCCGCTCGCAGGTGATCGCCCCGCAGAAGACCGGTAAGGGGCCCTGGTCGGCGGCGATCATCTGCGCTGAGGCCGTCGGCCCGGTCCTGTTCGCCGGGTGGGCTGAGGACGGCGACCTCTACCGCTGCCGCGACCACGGCTGTGGGTGCGGGTGGGTGTACCGCTACCGGCGGGACGAACCCATGGGCCGCCCATGGGCAACCCCGCTCATCCAGCTGCTCGCCTCAGCGGAGGACCAGACCGACAACGTGTACCTGCCGTTGCAGGCGATGGCCCGACACGACCGCATGGCCGGCCAGATGCGGGTCGGCGAGGAGTTCATCCGCCTCCCGAACGACGGTCGGATCGACGTGGTCACCTCGTCTGCGACCGCCCGTCTCGGCAACCCGATCACGTTCGCTCTCCAGGACGAGACCCAGCTCTACACCCCACAGAACAAGCTCATCCGGGTCGCCGAGACCCAGCGCCGCGGTCTGGCAGGCATGGGTGGCCGGTCGATCGAGACCACGAACTGTCCGGACCCGACCGTCGACTCGACGGCGCTGCGCACCGCTCAGTCCGCCGCCGCGGACGTGTTCCGGTTCCATCGGCTCCCACCATCTCACCTCGACTTCACCGACCCTGTTCAGCGGCGCCAGATCTTCGAGTTCGTGTACGCCGGGTCGGAACACGTGTTGACCCACGACGGTCTCGACGCGATCGAAGCCGAGGCGCTCGAGCTGATGGAACGCGACGCCGCCCAGGCGGAACGGTTCTTCGGCAACCGCTACGTCGCCGGCTCCGGCGCCGCGTTCGACCACTCGCGATGGGCCGAGCTCACCGACGCCACCAAGGTCATCCCCGATGGGTCCCTCATCGTGATCGGCGTCGACGGGGCACGCTTCCGGGACGCGTTGGCGATCGTCGCCACCGACGTCGCCACAGGTCACCAATGGCCGCTCGACATCCAGGAGCGCCCACCGGACGCTCCGGACGACTACGAGCACGACTTCGACCAAGCCGATCGTGCCGTGATGGACGCGGTCGGCGACGGGAAGGTGCGAGGCCGCTGGCAGCTGTGGCGCATGTACGTCGACCCGCAGCACATCGAGATGCTGTTCGACCGCTGGCAGGGCCGCTACGGCGAGAAGGTCGTGCTCCCGTGGCTCACCTACCGATTCCGACCGATGTGCTTCGCCCTCGCGACCTACCGGGCGGCGATGACCGCTGGTGAGCTCAGCCACGACGGTGACTCCACCCTCGCCTCCCACATCGCGAACGCCACGAAGCGGATGACGAAGGTCGTCGACGACGAGGGTCGCCCCATGTGGGTGATTGAAAAGCCGGAGCCCAGGCGGAAGATCGACGCTGCCATGGCCGGCTGCCTCGCGTGGGAAGCCCGTCGCGACGCGATCGCCGCCGGCGCCAAGAAGCGCGAGATGTTCGTGCCACGCAAGATCCGATGACGGGGAGGTGGGTGAATGCCGATCGATACGCAGACGCCCGACACCCCCGGGTGGTGGTTCAAGCGGCTCGCCAAGCGGCTCCAGCAGGCCCACCCCCGCTACGACCTGCTCGACGCCTACCTCGACGGCCGGATCGGGATCCCGGTCGACGCCGACAAGCAGATCGCTGACGCCTACAAGCGGCTGTTGCGGATCTCGCGCCTCAACCTCGCCGAGCTGGTCGTCGAGGCCGTTCGTGAGCGGATGCTGGTCGTCGGATTTCGCACCGGAGCGGCCGGCGACGATCTCGGCGACAGCGAGGCGTGGCGCGTGTGGCAGGCCAACAGCCTGGACGCTGACTCGGGGATCCTCCACGAAGCGAAGCTCGCGATGGGGATGGCGTACTCGATCGTCGGTGACATCGACCCGGACCTCGGCGTGCCGCTCATCACCATCGAGGACCCTCGAGAGGTGATCGTCGAGACCGACCCTGCGAACCGGCGTCGCGTCCTGGCCGGCCTCAAGGTGTTCCGGGACGATGTGGCCGGCGCCGATCGGGCCTACTTGTACCTCCCCGGCCGGACCTGGCGTTTCGGACGTCAGGTCACCCGTTGGGGCTCTGGGATCCCACTCGACAAGGTGGAGAGCTGGGATCTCGACGGGGACGAGGAAGGCGAACCGCTGCCTCACGGTCAGGTGCCGGTGATCCCCTTCCCGAACCGGGCGAAGCTCGGTGGGGTCACCCGCGGCGAGTTCGAGACCCACATCCCGCTGCTCGACCGGATCAACTACACGCTCCTCCAGCGCGTCGAGATCGCCACCCTCCAGGCGTTCCGTCAGCGAGCCGTGAAGGGCGTCCCACACACCGACGAGCACGGGAACGAGATCGACTACAGCGCCGTGTTCGACATGGAGCCTGGCGCCATCTGGCACCTGCCCGAAACCGCTGAGCTGTGGGAGTCCGGCCAGGTCGACCTCGGCCCGATCCGTCAGGCGATCAGAGACGACATCCAGGACCTGTGTGCGGTCACCCGCACCCCGCTCTTCTACGTGAGCCCCGACGCTGCGAATGGGTCCGCCGAGGGAGCGTCGCTCGCTCGTGAGGGCCTGATCTTCAAGACAAAGGACCGGCTCGTCGAGACGGGGGAAGCGTGGGAGCGGACGATGGCTCTCGCGTTCCGGGTGATGGGCGACGAGGAGCGCGCCCGCCGTCCCGACATGGAGATCATGTGGGCGTCCCCGGAGCGTCGGTCCCTCGCCGAGAAGGCCGACGCCGCGACCAAGGCGCTCACGGGGGGGCTGTCGCGGCGGGCCGTGCTCGAGCAGGTGTGGGACCTCACCCCGCA
>CAZYSW010000612.1:0-3553 GCA_964650105.1 uncultured Nannocystaceae bacterium | reverse complement strand
GGCGTCGAGTTCGTCCCGATCTGCGAGCTCAGCCAGCAACCACAGGTCGATTGCCCTGGCGTGCCGTGAGCCCCGGGCGGGCTCGACCGGCGCGCGAGACCGAACGTTTCGACCGCCCTCGCGAGCGCGCCCCCGGATCGTAGGCTGCCGGTGCGGCCAGTTGCGGTCTCATGCGCGTGCTGTTCGATTTCCTCGTCGGCGTGCCGGCCTTCGGGCTGCTCGTCCCCAGCGTCGTGTACGGGCTCGAGTGCCTGGTCGGCGGCTTGCCGGGTGACTCCGGACCGCGCCCTCGAGACGTCGGGCCCGTCGGCTCCGTCGTGGTGGTGATCCCCGCGCACGACGAGGAGGCCATGATCGCGGCCACCCTCGAGGGGCTGCGCGACGATCTGCCTTCCGGAGCGCGCGTGCTCGTGGTGGCCGACAACTGCACGGACGCCACCGCGCGTGTGGCCCGGCAAGCCGGCGTCGAGGTCATCGAGCGCCACGACGATGCGCGGCGCGGAAAGGGGTACGCGCTGGCGTTCGCGCTCTCGCACCTCGAGGCGGCGCCCCCCGACGTGGTCGTCGTCCTCGACGCGGACTGTCAGGTCGCGCCCGGGACCCTCGCCACCCTCGCGGCGTGGGCCGTGGCGAGCGGCCGGCCGGTGCAGGCCGAGTATCTGCTGACGCCACCCCCCGATCCCACGCCGATGGCTCGCGTGTCCGCCCTCGCGGTGCTGGTGCGCAATCGGGTGCGTCCGCTGGGGCTGCACCGCGCGGGCCTGCCGTGTCAGCTCACCGGCAGCGGCATGGCGTTTCCGTGGGCGGTGCTTCGGGCCGCACCCCCGACGGGGGCCTACCTCGTCGAGGATCTGCTCATGGGGATCGAGCTTGCCGCGCTCGGGCACCCTCCGTTGTTTTGTCCCGAGGCTGCGGTCCGCAGCACCCTTCCCACCCGTGACGAGGCCGCTGCCGCGCAACGCCGCCGCTGGGAGCACGGCCAGCTCACGACGATGCTCCTGCGCGGCCCCTCCACGATCGCGCGCGGCGTCGCCGGGCGTCGACGGGATCTCGTGGCCCTGGGCCTCGACCTTTGCGTCCCGCCGCTCGCCCTCCTGCTCGGCGCGCTGGTGCTCACCGGCATGTCGAGCGTCGTCGCGGGGCTCGTCGGCGGCACATGGTGGCCCGCCGTCCTCGTGGCGCTCGCGCTCGCCTACGTCACCGCAGGCACCGCGCTGGCCTGGCTGCGCCACGGCACCACCGTGCTGCCCCCTCGCGCGCTCGTGTCGATCCCCCGCTACGTGCTGTGGAAGCTCCCCTCCTATCTGGCGTTCTTTCGCCGCAAGGGCGAGACGCGCTGGATTCGAACCGCTCGAGACGCGCAGGCATCCACCGAGGTGATCCATGACGGCGACTGAAATCCCGATCTCGACCCCCGCCCCGACCCCCGGCCCGACGACCCCCATCCCCACCACCGAGTTGATGGGCATGTCGCTGGCCGCGATCGATCGCTGGCAGCTCGTCGACGTCATGTTCGACGCCATGCGCCGCGGCCAGGGCGGTTGGCTCGTCACCGCCAACCTCGACTTCTTGCGCCGTTGGGTGCACGACCCGGCCGTGCGGTCGCTGTACGGTGCCGCCGACCTCCGCGTGGCCGACGGCATGCCCCTGGTGTGGGCGGCGAGCCTGCTGGGCACGCCGCTGCCCGAGCGCGTCCCCGGCTCGTCGATCATCTATCTCCTGGCCGGTCGCGCGGCCCTGGAGGGCCGCCGGATCTACCTCCTGGGCGGCGACCCGGGGGCGGCCGAGGGGGCCCGGACCGTGCTCGAGCGCCACTATCCGGGGCTTTCGGTGTGCGGCTGCGCGTGCCCGTGGTTCTCCGTGCCGCCGACCGACGAGGAAATCGCGGACGCAGCCGACGACCTCGCACGTGCGCGACCCGATCTCGTCCTCGTCGGCCTCGGCTCGCCCAAGCAGGAGTACGTCATCCGTGCGCTCCGCGGGCACCTGGGCGACACCCTGCCCGCCACGTGGTGGATGGGCGTCGGGATCACGTTCAGCTTCGTCGCCGGCATCGTCCGCAGGGCCCCGCCCGCGCTTCGCCGCGCGGGGCTCGAATGGGTCCACCGACTCGCCCAGGAGCCCGGTCGGCTCGGTCGGCGATACCTGGTCGAGGACCTTCCGTTTGCGATCCGCCTCCTGGCGAGCACCTTCGTGAAGGGGAGACTCGACCGCCCGCGCGCGGGGCATTGACGCCCGGCCGGCCTCCCCGGCTCGAGGGACGAGATGCACGCGAAAACGGTCCTGATCACCGGCAAGGGTCGCTCCGGCACCACCTGGTTGGCGCAGATCCTCAACACGTACGTCCACTGCAGCTACAAGCACGAGCCGTTCTTGCCCGGCAAGCGCACGGCCTACCGGCGGTGGATGGACGACCTCCAGCACGGCGACCCGATGCGCCTTCGCGAGCGGTTCACCGCCTTGACGCGCCGGTGTGTGCACGGCGTCGATCAGCCCCCCTTTCCGCCGAAGTCGGTTCGTCCCCAAGACCCCCGGATCCTTCACGCCCTGTACGGCCTGGGGCGCACGCTGCCCCCGCTCGCCTTCTTGTACGAGTGGTATGGACGCCCGCACATGCACGAGGACGCCGACGTCCTGATCAAAGACGTCAACTTCCCCAACGAGCTCTTGCCCCGGCTGTGCGAGGTCGTCCAGCCCTGGCTCGTCCCCGTCGTCCGCAACCCCTTCGCCAACATCGCCTCGTACCTCGAAGGGGTTCGCCTCGGGACCTTCGCGCCGCACGGCCCGGCCGACGTGGCCCGCGTTCGCGCGCTGGTCGACGCCTCGGGCGATCCGACGCTGCTCGAGCACCGCGAGTGCCTCGCGAGCCTGAGCGTGGCCGCGTTCGAGGCAATCCGATGGCGCCTGCAGGTCGAGCCCCTCGTCGCCTTCGCGCATCGATACCCCCGCAGCCACCTGGTGGTCTACGAGCGCCTGTGCGCGGATCCGCAGGGCGAGACCCAGGCCATCTTCGACTTCCTGGGCTGGCGCATGAAAGACAGCACCCGCGCCTTCATCGACGCCTCGATCGCCGGGCCTCGCCCCGAGCGATCCGCCGAGCGGGCCTACTACACGGTCTTCCGCGACCCGCGGGAGAGCACGACCAAGTGGCGGACCCGGCTCACGCCCGAGCAACGAGCCGACATCGCCGCGATCGTCGACCGCTCGCCCTGCCGTGATCTGTGGCCCGATCTCCCACGCCCCACCCCCGCCGACCTCCAGACGGCCAACTGACGAGCACCCGCCCGCTCAGTCGTCGTGACGGTCGGAGATCTTGCCTTCGGGCGACACGTCAAACTCCCACTCCATGCCGTCCTTGTCGACGAACTCGACCTCGTAGACGATCTTCCCGAACCTCTTGTCGCGCTCGATCTCCCGAATCGTGCCGTCGCCGACCTCTTGCTGCACGGCGGCGCGCGCGGCCTCGGGGAGCTCTTCGAGCTTCATCTCGTCCCGGTCGCGCGGGTACGCGGCCGCGGCGATCGACGGCATGGCGAGACCGATGCCCAGGGTG
>CAZYSW010000611.1:0-3556 GCA_964650105.1 uncultured Nannocystaceae bacterium | reverse complement strand
CAGACCTCGGCGATCGTTGCTTCCCCGACGATCTCCCGCCTCGTCCAGGGCTCAGCTGTCAGATCACGGGGGAGTGGGAGGTCCGGGCGCCCTACATCGCCAACGCGCTCAAGGGAGATTCCGTCCTCAGCGCCGGCTGCGGCATGATCTACGAGATGCTCACGAACGTCGCGCCGCCGCAGTATTGGACGCACGCGGGCATTCTAACCCGCAACTACAGGGAGATCCGGAACGCAACGGGCGTCGACGACTACCTCGAAGAGTTTCCGGAGGGGGCCTTCGGCCAGCCGTTCAATGGGTTCGAAGAGCACGCCGTCCAATACCTCTGGCCGGGGAACGTCACGCAGTCCGTCTTCCACTCGTACTTCGGCGAGCGTGTCTACGAGTCGACGAGCGAGCGCGAGTACGTGGTCAAGCCCTTTGGGTACGCGCCGGTCTCTTGCTCGGTCGACGACTTCCTCGCGGGCGAGCCCAAGCTCACCTACCCGCAGGTGATCCGCCCTCCGCTCGACGCGGTGCAAGCGCATCGCGCGCGCCTGCACGCCGCCGCCGATTTCCTGAACGCCACGCCCGCGCACTACCGCTTCTCGGCCTACTCGGACGCGGCCACCGCAGCGCGGAGCCGGGCGCCGATGAACGCCAAGGGCGAATGGTCCAGGGACACCATAGGGCTCGTTTGCTCTTCGGCCGTCTGGCTCGCGCTGCGCGAGGCCGGCTTCGTCTTGGAGGGCGATGAGATCGAGATGGACGACGGGCTCGTCTTCGGGGCGGAGAGGGATGAGGAGACCGAGGACGGCCTCTACCTCTATCAGGAGCTCGAGCGGGAGATCGCGGGGGAGCGGCTGTGGAGCGTCATCCATAACAAGGCCCTCGCGAGCAGCGGCCTCGCCTGGGTCGGCGCCGCCGCGCGGCAGGTCGCCAACCAAGTCACGAGCTGCTTCGCGAGCGATGACTGCACGCACCGGCAGCACAGCAGCGGGTACTCGGATCCGGGGATCGGGCGCGCCGTGAGCCCGGACAACATGCTCCTCTGGGATCTACCGCGCGTTGGCGGTCCCTACGGCGAGGTCGAGCGTATGGTCTTCACGATGGGCGACTACCGCCCCGTCCATCGATGGGTGGCGTCTGAGGGCACGGGCGAGGTCGAGGTCCTCGTCACGTATCGGGGCGAGCCCGTCGCCTCGGCCGTCGTCGACCTCTTGGGTGTTGCCCAAGTGACGGATGAGAGCGGGCGGACGACCTTCGCGGCCGTCCCTTCGGGCGACTACGAGGTCTACGCGCGCCTCAGCCTCGGCGGCGAGTTCACCCTCATGGGGTACGCACCGGTCACCGCAGTCGCGAACGAGCGCGCAGAGGTCGAACTCGCGCTCCTCGTGCCCGCGCCCGACGTTCACCTCGTGTCCGTTGCGGGGGCGCTCGAGATCGTCGACGACGAGGTGTTCCGGGACGTTCGCGAGACCTACGAGGTCAAAGACGAGTTCATCCTCAACGAGCAGCAAGGTTCTCGGATCATCGAGCTCCGAAGGTGCGTGGGCGGTGAGGTGCTCGTCCGAGGCCAGATCACGGCGACGCGCATCGAACACGATGGCGAGAGCCAGGTGCGCTTCGACTGGGATATCGAGGCGTTCGAGTGGAAGAACTGCACGAGCCCGCCTGAGAGCGAGCGCTTCGGGAGCGCCCGCGGAAGCGTGACGCTCCGTCACGACGAGATCCTCACGGGCGATCCGGGACCCACAGAGACGTTCACGCTGATGATCGACTGGAAGAATCAAGAAACCTTCGGGGGAGACACCGTCAAGGGAGGCATTTCGTTCACGATTCGGCGGAGCCCCGGCACGGCGGACTTCCCACTCGAGGAGGTGCGGGCGCTTCGCGTGCGAGGGAAGGCGACGATGACCTTCGTTCCGGATCCCGATGACGTCGGTGTGCCGAGCTCGGCGAGCCTCGACATCGACGATTCGATCGTGGTGAGCCCTCTTGTTCCCGTGTCGCAAGGAGTGATCCGTGCATGCAATACACCGCTCGGTGGAGCCCAGCTCTTCGTCAGAGTCGAGCTCGGCGAGGGGGATCGAATTCTCGCCGGGCGCCACGCGGCGCGTTCAGTCACCGGAGGGGCATGCGGCAATGACTGGTCTCCTTCCGTGACGACGCCATTCTCGATCACGGAAGGAGAGCGAGCCGAGCTCGAAGACCAGAATTTCACCCGGAGCGAGTCGCTTGGGTACATTTCGATTCGGCTCCACGATCTCACATTCGAAAACATCCCCGCGCCGCCGGTGACACCATGAGCTTCATCCGCAAGCGCGCGGTGTACGGCCTCCTCGCGGCGCTCGTGGCGGCGGGATGCGGCGGTCGCACGCCGCACGAGACGGTGGTGACGGTGGACTCGATGCGAGGCACGTACGCGCTGGAGGTGCGGGCCGACGGGACGTTCGGCCAGGCCATCGTGGTGCTGGTCGTCCCCTCGGTGCCCACGGAGCCGTGGGTGGAGGACGGGGTGTGCCCCGTGTGGCGGGATATCGAGATGACGCTCAACGGGGTGCCGTTCCGAGCGCCGGAGCGGGGCGGGCTCCTCTGGAGCACGCAGCTCTGCTCGTCTCCGCGCTTCTTGCTCGACGTGCGTGAGCGATTCAACTTCAACGAGGACCCCCCACCCTCGGATTTCGACGACGACGAGGTCCTGGAGCTGCGCATCTTCGACGACACCGGAGAGTCGGTCTTCCTCTTCGAAAACTTCATCCGGCAGCCGAAGGTGACCGTCGATTCACCCGAGGATGGGGGGCTCCGGCGAGGTGAAGACTTCGTGCTGAGGTTCGATCCATCCGTTGATATACTTCCGTACGTAAATCTCGGACAGGGTGGGTTCGGAAGTGGAACTTTTTGGTTTCAGGGATATATGAGCGAATATGCAGTCGACCACTACACTGCGCGGTTTATGGTTCCTGAACATGCGACGTTGGGCGAGGATGATCTCCGTTTCTCGACGGGCACTCACCCCGCCGCGTCTGGATGGTGGGGCGGCGTGATCGATTGCAGCGACGCGATCGATTGCACCGTACGTCGGGTCCGCTGCCCTTCCTCGGGCTGCGGCGGCTACCCCCCACCCAACGGCTCGCTCGACGACGCCTATGTCAGCGTCCCCATCGAGGTGGTCGAGTGAGCTTACGATGTCCGAGCGCTCCCCCGTCGAAGGAGAAAAAGGAACGATGTCCGTGAAGGGACGAATTCGAATGATGTCGAAGGGGCTCGTCGGGCTCCTCACGGCGACCGCCTTGGCGTTTTTCGTGGGCTGTGGAGAGTCCGGCGGCGAGTGCCCTCCAAAGGGCGGCTTGCCCGACGGAGGAACGCTCGAAGAGCCGCTCGGCGACGTGATGCTTTGGAAGGTCTTTCTCCTCCCGGACGGCGCCACCGATCGCGACGACGGAGACGTGATGCACTTCAGCTTCGTCGAGAACGGCGAAGCCTACGAGGCTCGATTGTGCGCGTCGTCGCTCGACGCGACTGCACTGTTCCCGCTTTGTCAAGACACTCGACCACCCAGGAAATCGGGTCTGGT
>CAZYSW010000610.1:0-3568 GCA_964650105.1 uncultured Nannocystaceae bacterium | reverse complement strand
CACCCGGCTCTTGCGGATGTAGTCGAGCAGCGAGGTCTTGCCGTGGTCGACGTGCCCCATCATCGTCACCACCGGGGCGCGCGGCACCTCCTCGGCCGCGACCTCCTGCTCGAGGAACTCCTCCTCCTGGAAGGCGACGTTCTCGACGGTGTAGCCGAATTCCGCCGCCACGAGCTCGGCGGTCTCGTGATCGATGGCGTGGTTGATGGTGATGCCGCGCATCCCCATGTTCCACAAGGTGCGCAGCACGTTGGAGGCCTTCTGCCCCATCTGATGGGCGAGGTCGGAAACCTGGATGGCCTCGTCGACGCGAATGCGCTTCTTCTCCTCGCTCATCTCCGCGGTGGAGACGCGCGACGGAGCGGCTCCCGCCCCCTTGCCGGGCTTGCGGGTCATCTTGCGCCGACGGCCCTGCGCCTGCGCCCGCTCCTCCCGCTGCTTGCGCTGGGAGGCTCGACCGCGCCGGTCCTCCTCGGCGGCGTCGGTGATGATCACCTGTTGGCGCTTGCGCGCCGGCGCCAACGGGATGAACCCCAGGATCTTGGGCTCGCTGCGTTGCGACGCCGCGCCCACGATCACGCCCTCTTCGTTGCGAACGACTCGGCGTCCCGCGGCACCGTCACCGGCAACGGGGGCCGTCTTCGGTTCGGCCGCTTCGGGTGCCCCCGCGGCGGTCGGTCCGGCCACCGCACTCGAAGGCGCGGACGCCCCGACGGGCGCACGCGCGGGCTCGGGTCGATCGCGGCGCACCTCGGCCGAACGCATGGGCTCGCGTGCGTCTCGACCCGGCGCCGCGGGCTGCTCGAGCCGCGCGGCCATTCCCCCCGGCAGGCGCCGCGAGCCCTTGGGGAGCTCGATGCGCGTGCCGACGGCGGCGGTGGGCTTCTTCTGCTCCTGCACCTGCGGCTGCGTACGAGGCACGGCGGCCTCCGGCGTCCGCGGCTGGGGCGGGGTCACCTGGGGGCGCGCCGGTCCGTCGTCCGCCGGCGGACGCACGACGGGCTGGGGCTGGACACCGCGAGCCTCGGCCACCGGCGCAGTCGCCGGGCGCCGCTCCTCCGCGACGGGAGCCGGTTGAGGTACGGACGGCCGCGACGGCGGCGGTCCGGCCGGCACCGGGGCGCGGGGACGGACCACCGGCGCGTTGTGGGCCGGCCGAGCGGTCTCGCTCGGAACGGGGCGTGAAGGCATGGGTGCTCCGGTGGCGCGTGCCGCCACGGCCTCGGCGGCCTCCTGGGCCTCGGCCCGCTCCGCACGGCGGCGGCGGACCTCGGCGCCTCGACGGCGGATGACCGTCTTGGCGCTGCGCTTGCTGGGCCCGGCGGAGGGCGCACCAGTGCCGTGCGAGGGCGCAGATGGGGACGTGGACGAAGGCGCCGTCGCGGCGGCTCCTCCACGCACCAGCCTGCGCACCCGCTCTGCCTCGTCGGGGCTCAGCGTGCTCATGTAGTTCTTGATTGGGATGCCGAGGCCCCGAATGACCTCTTCCAAGGACTTGTTGTCCTTGTCGAGCTCCTTGGCGAGCTCATACACGCGAATCTTCGCCATTAGGCACCCTTCCCGGCTCGGCGAGCTGCCCGTGCAGCCACGCCAGCGCGTTCCTTCTCTTGCTCGTTCGACCCGAGGCGGACCGGCGCAGCGCGTCGACCTCTCGGCTCAGTTGTTCGTTGACTGCAGACCACAAAGAAATCGGGTCGCAGCTTACGGCCAGACCCCTGGGTCCTGCCAGCGCGCGCGTCAAGGTGCGGCGACGCATCGCCGCGTCGAAACAGGCCCGAGAGGGGCACAGATAGGCGCCACGCCCCGAATCCCCGCGACCCAGTGCCGGCACGGCGCGGCCGTCGGGCCGCCGTCGAAACCGCAACAGCTCCGGCTGCGGGCGTCGCGTACGGCACCCGACGCAGGTTCGCAGGGGTGTCTTGGAGGCAGTGCCCGTCAAGCCTCTCCTCCTCGTTGACTCTCCGCGTCGACGGCTCCCTTGCCCTCGGCGCGGGTCGGATACTGGACCTCGAGTTGGATGTTCCCGCTGGCCGCATCGTTGGCGACCTCGATGATCTGCTCGGCGCGTTCGACGGTGTCGACACCAGGCACCTGCGCCAGCTCCTCGGCATCCGCCACCGCCAGATCACGCAGCCCTCGCCAGCCCAACGAGAACAGCTCCTGCGCGAGCTCCTCACCGACCCCCGGGATCGCAGCGATCTCGGCCAGGCTGCGCTGCTCCATCTCGCGGATCTTGCTCTCGGAGTGGATGTCGATGCGCCACCCGGTCAGGCGCGACGCGAGCCGTACGTTCTGTCCCTTCTTGCCGATCGCCAGCGAGAGTTTGTCGTCGGGCACGATGAGCTCCATCGTGTGCCGCTCGGCGTCGATGAGGACGCGCGACACCACCGCCGGCTGAATCGCGTTGCACACGAAGCGCGCAGGATCCTCGTTGTAGGGCACGATGTCGATCTTCTCGCCGCGCAGCTCCTGCACGACGGCTTGGACCCGGCTGCCCCGCATGCCGACGCAAGCGCCGACGGGATCGACGTCGCGGTCGCGGCTGGACACGGCGATCTTCGACCGCGCGCCGGGCTCGCGAGCACAGGCCTCGATGCGGACGATGCCCTCGAAGATCTCGGGCACCTCGTGCTCGAACAGTTTCTCGACCAGCCCGCGATGGGTCCGCGACAAGATGATTTGGGGACCGCGCGCCGACTTGTCGACGTCCTTGACGTACGCGACGATCCGATCGCCCGGGCGCAGCGACTCGCGAGGAACCTGCTCCCGGACGGGCAGGATCGCCTCTGCACGCCCGTTGTCGACCTCCACGATGATGGACCCGCGCTCGAAGCGACGGACGATGCCCGTCATGAGCTCGCCCTTCTTGTCCTTGTAGGCGTCGTACAGGTTTTCGCGCTCGGCCTCGCGAACGCGCTGGATGATGACCTGCTTGGCCGTCTGCGCCGCGATGCGGCCGAACCCGTGTCCGTTGGGCCGCAGCGCGATGATCTCGGGGTAATCCTTGGCCTGCTGCTCGGCGCGCTTGCGGTCCGACTCCAAATAGAAGATCTGGAACAGGAGCTCGTCCCCTTCTTCGGCCTCCAGGCCCGCCCGCTGCGCCTGCTCGAGGCTGATCTCGCGGTAGGGGTTCTCGACCTCGTTGACGACGTACAGAACCTGAAAAAGGTTCACGTTCCCCGTCTCGGGATCGAAGCTCGCCTCGATCTCGCGATCCTCGAACACCTTCTTGGCGGCGGCGAGAACGGCCTGCTCAACCGTCTCTGTCAACACCTGCCGCGAGATGTTCTTCTCCCGACAGACTTGGTCGATGACCGTGTTGAGGTTGACAGTTTCTTCCATGATTCGAGTCCTTCAGTTGTTCAGCCCTCGTACACCAGGTTGGCGCGGTGAACGAGCGCAAGCGGGATGCGGTGCGCGGCACCGTCCTCGGGCACGTCCAGGCAGACGATGCCGGCCCTGTCGTCGTCCGGATCGGAGGGGTCGGGCTCGACCCCCGCGATGACGCCGTGGAAATTCCGTTGATTGGCCCCCGGGTACAGCGGAGCTGCCGTCCGTACCGTGGCTC
>CAZYSW010000609.1:0-3570 GCA_964650105.1 uncultured Nannocystaceae bacterium | reverse complement strand
CCGCCCCCGAATACACCACCCCCCAAACCCGTCGGCGCAGGGGACCTGAAGGACCCCTTCGCTTCGAATTAGGGTACGCTTGGAGCCCGTAGACTAAAGTGTCCGATTCCCCACAACAGCCGCTGACCGGGGCCACCGTCATCGCTTCGGGGACCCCGCCCCCGACTGCGGGAACCCCGGATCCCGGGGGCAGCCTTTCCGGCGCGTCGGCGGCGGAGCCCGACACCCTGGTCGGGACGGTGCTCGCCGACCGCTATCGCATCGTCAAGAAGCTCGGCGAGGGCGGGATGGGCAGCGTCTATCTCGCCGAGCACACCACGATCAACAAGAAGCTCGCCATCAAGGTCCTCAGCCCCGAGTACGCGCACAAGCAGGACCTCGTCGATCGCTTCTTGCAGGAAGCCCGCGCGGCTTCGATGATCGACCAGCAGAACGTCGTCGAGATCACCGATTTCGGCTCCACGCCCTCGGGCTCGGTGTTCTTCGTGATGGAGTACCTGCAGGGTGAGGACCTGTCGGACACCATCAAGCGTTTGGGCCCGCTTCCCTGGCACCGCGTCCAGCCCATCATGCTGCAGATCTGCGACGCGCTCGCGGCCGCCCACGACGCCGGAATCATCCACCGCGACATGAAGCCGGAGAACTGCTACCGGATTCGTCGCGGCAACAACGAAGACTTCATCAAGGTGCTGGATTTCGGCATCGCCAAGGTCACCAGCGACGAGGGTGACGGCGGTCGCTCGTTGACGCGCACCGGGATGATCTTCGGGACCCCCGAGTACATGTCGCCCGAGCAGGCCAAGGGCGAGCGAGTGGATCACCGCGTCGACGTCTATGCGACGGGTGTGATCCTGTACGAGCTGCTCACCGGGCGTGTGCCGTTCACGGCCGACACGTTCATGGGGATCCTGACCAAGCACATGTTCGAGGCACCGCCCGCCCCGTCCACCGTGGCCTCGGGGGTCGCGATTCCGGACGAGGTCGAGGCGATCATCCTCAAGGCGCTGCAGAAGGACCGGGAGTTCCGCTTCCAGAGCATGCGCGAGATGGCCGAGGCGATCCGCGCGGTCGGGTCGGGAGCGGCGCCGGTGGCGGTCGTCCACGAGGACATCTCGACGCCCAACGCCGGCCGGATCCACTTCAGCACCGGGAACACGATCGCCGTCGCCGGGCTCGACGAAGAGCTCCCCAAGCCCAAGACGCCCCTGTACGCGGTGGTCGGTGGCGTCGTCGCGGCGATGGTCATCGGCGGGATCGCGTTGATGGCCGGGGGCGACGAGGATGCCCCCGAGCCCACCGAACAGGTGGCCGTGGCGACACCCGAGCCCGAGCCCGCCGTCGTGGCTCCGCCGCCCGTGGAGCCCGAAACGAAGGCCGAGCCCACGCCCGGCGTCGTGACGGTGGCGATCACCATCGAGACCCCGGGCGTTCAGGGCCAGGTGATCGATGGGCGGGACGATGGCCTGTTGGGCAACACCAACGAGCCGATCACGCTGCCGCTGGGGCAGGAGCCCATCGATCTCTACGTGCGTGCGGAGGGATACGAGGACGAGCTGGTGCAGGTGGTCCCCGACTCCGAGAAGACCGTGAAGCGCACGTTGCAGGCGCTCGCCAAGGACGAGAAGGACCCCAAGCGAAACAAGGGCAAGGCGAAGAATCGCACCAGGCCCAAGACGGGCGGGGCCGAGCCCAAAGAGACCAAGACGTCCGATCCTTCCGAGGCCGGGTCCAAGCCGCCGCCGCCGCCCAAGCCCGACAAGCCCAAGAACAGCAGCCCCGGCTCTCCGGACCTCAAAGACCCCTTCAACCTCTGACGCTCGCCGCCCGAGCGTCCGCCCGCCCGCAGCCTTCACGCGGGTCGCTCCGTGGGCTCTCCGCGAGCGATGCCTCGGCCTCGGGCGTCGTGACGACGGCGAACGCCGCGAAGAGGGCGCCGAAGAACCCCTTCGGCTTCGATCGACGTCGCGTGTCGGCCCTTCGGCTCGTCGGTGGACACCCGCCGCGAAGCCCCCCGGGGGGCCGGTTCACGGGCGAGGGTGGTCGAGGGCGGTGAGGAAGTAGGCGACGAGGCCGGGGACGTCGTTTTCGATCCAGGGGGTGGGATCGCGGGGGTTGAAGCGCCAGAAGGTGGACGGCGCGCGTAGGTGCTGTCGGTAGCTGGCCAGCACGGGGAAGACCTCGACGCAGACGGCCCAGGTGCGAAGGGCGTGATGCTGGTGATCCTCCTGCTCGCCGGTGAACATGTCGAAGATGCGACTCGAGAGTCGTCGGTAGCGAACCCGGGGCTGGGCCGCCGTGAAGCTCCGACACAGGGTTCGATAGGCGGCAAAGCTCGCGCGGTCCTGCACCCGAGCGGGGATGAGGGTCCCCATGAAGGAGTGCAGGTTGGCGCTGGCGTGGAAGCGCTGTGCGTCGAGGAGCTCGTGCAGCGCACGCGTCTCGGGCTCCGACAGGGGATGGGGTCCGCAGTAGGTCGCGTCGCCCGGTCGCGTGGAACCGGCCCCGGGCAGCGCGCGTCGTCGTGCCCCGTGCGGCAGCGGAAAGTTGCGGTTGAGGTCCACGCCGCGGGTGTTGGTCCGCAACTGCGCCAGTGGACCGATCCCGCCCGCGGCCCAGGTCTTGCGATAGCCGTCGGGGTTGAGGCAGGGGACGAGCCAGATCTCCGCGCGCGCGCGCAGCGGGGCCACCGATGGAGCGCCTCGGGCGATCCGCTCGAGCAGGCTCAGGACCACCAGGCCACCCACGAACTCCGGGCCATGGATGTTCGCGCTGCACAGGATGCGGGGCGCGTCGGGGGCCGGACCGGGCACGCGGACCGCGACCAGTGGCTCGCCGTGCACGCTACGGCCGTACTCGATCAGCTCGGCACCGGCGGCCCGAGCCAGCGCATCGACGCGGGCGGCTCGGTCCTCGGGGGAGAGGTAGGGCGCCTCGATCACGGCGGGGGCGTGTCGGAGGTCTCTGCCGCGCCCTCGGTCGCGTGCGTGGGAGCCTCGGCCGGCGGCGTGGGGCCTTCGCCGTCGGTGCCGGCCTCCAGCGCGCTCGCGTCGGACGCCGCCTCGTCGTCGGACGGCCGTTCGCCGTCGGCAGCCCCGGCCGCGGCGGGGGCTGCCTCGACGATGGTCACCTCCAGCACCAGGCCGTCGACCTCGACGCCGTGAAGGTGCTCGAGCAAGCGGGCCTGGTGGCGCTGCGAGATCCGGAAACGGGTGCTCGCATCACCCACCGTCAGGTTCCGCACCGCGCGTCCCTCGAGGTCGAGGTGCGTCGAGAGGATCTCTCGGATGTCCGCCGCCTTCTTACCCTGCTTGCGACCACAGTTGAGGCGGACGGTCATGAAGTGGGCGTCGTCTTCCTCGACGAGGGCCGCGGAAGCGTTCGCGCGTTGGCTGGCTGCGCGCGCAGGCGCTCGGGGTTCGTCGGGCGGAGGCGCCGGCTCGGGGAGCTCGATGTCCTCGAAGTCCTTGTAGCTGTAATGCGCCGCCCAGACCTCCCAGAAGTCCTTGTGCGGAGGAGCGGTGAGCTCGGGGACGGGGACCTCTTCTTTCTTCTTCTTGCCACCGCCGAAGA
>CAZYSW010000608.1:0-3572 GCA_964650105.1 uncultured Nannocystaceae bacterium | reverse complement strand
CGATCGCCGGCTTCGTGATCGCGATGCCTTTCGTCACCCCGAGCCAGGCCGACGAAGGCGAGGCCGTCCACCCGACCCAGCCGACCGAGGTGGCCGCGCGCGAGGTTGCACAGCCCACCGACGCCCCGGCAGGCTCGGTGCGCGACGACGCCTCGGAAGGCCCCGTCATCCCACCTCCCGAAGCGCGCCTGGGCGCACCCGACGACGAGGCCTCGGCCGCCGGAACGCACGACGGAGCCCAGCCAGCCGAGGGGGCGGAGGTTTCCGATGGAGGCGCCACCGCCCTCGACGACGATGCCGCGCCCCCCGAAGAGGTCGGCACCCGATCCGAGCCCGAGGCTCCCCCGCCCGCGTCGACCAAGCCCGACCCGACCAAAAGCGCGAGCAAGCCGAAGTCCACGAGCGGGTCCAAGTCCGCCACCGACGCGCCCGAGCTGATGGTGCACCTGCGGTTGTCGAACGTACCGGCGGCCTACGTGAAGATCGACGGTGCGGTGCACGTGGTGGATCCCGCCAAGACCGTGCGCTTGGTGGCGGGCAAGCACAAGTTCGCCTGGCGAGCCACCAAGAACGATCCCTGGTCGAAGAGTCGGACGTTCGACATCGGGGCGGGCGGCGAGGAGTGGGTGGTGATGATCGCTCCGACGGGCTTGACGGCCATGACCTTCAGCCAGTGGAGGGCACGCGGAAAATGAGCGAGGCCTTTCACCCCGACGACGATCTCGCCGACGGCGAGACGCTGGCCGACGGTCGCTTCCGGATCACGGGTCTGGTGGGGCTGGGGGCGACCGGCGTCATCTATACGGCGAAGGACGGGGTGACCGATCGCGAGGTCGCGCTCAAGCTGCTCGCGCGCCGTTGCGTGGGCGTGCCCGATCGGGAGGCCCGGTTCGATCGCGAGGGCATCCTCGGGCGCACCGTCCCTCCCCACCCCAATCTGGTGCGGATCCTCGACGCCGGACGGACCGAGCCCCCCGACAATCGGCTCTGGCTGGCGCTGGAGTTCGTCCGCGGCCCCACGCTCGCGCAGCTTCGCAGTCGGGAGGTGCTCGGTGAGCAACGCCTCGCCAAGCTGATGCTGGACGTTGCGCGAGGG
Organism: uncultured Nannocystaceae bacterium; assembly: GCA_964650105.1. Taxonomy (GTDB): domain Bacteria; phylum Myxococcota_A; class Polyangia; order Nannocystales; family Nannocystaceae; genus CAZYSW01. The sequence continues at coordinate 2,476 of CAZYSW010000608.1, read as the reverse complement.
GTCGCCGCGCTGCACGCCGCGGGCATCGTCCATCGCGATCTCAAGCCGGCGAACGTGCTCGTCGAGGCGGGAGGCGAAGGGCTGGCCAAGATCGCGGACCTCGGGCTCGCGGTGCGTACCGACACCTCGTCGGCCAGCCGCGGGGACGTCACTCGAGCCGACCAGCGCCCCGGCACGGTGAACTACATGGCGCCCGAGCAGATCGGCGGCGTGTCGGCGTCGCCGACCCTCGACGTGTACGCGTTGGGAGCCACGTTCTACGAGGCCGCGGTGGGCAAGCCACCGTACGCCGATCTCGGCAACGACGACATCGCCCAGCGCAAGCTCGAAAAGCGCCCACCCGAGCCTTCGGTGCAGGAGGCCCGACCCGACCTGTGCATCGAGCTCACGGAGATCATCGAGGACTGCCTGCGGTTCGAAGCCGCCGAGCGCCCCACGGCCGCGATGGTGGTCGAGCGGTTGGAGCGGCTGACGGCCTCGCCGCTGCCGGACACGCCGGGCCGTCGATGGGCCTTGTCGGCGGTGGTGGCCGCCGGCGTCGCGCTGATGGTCTGGGGGATCGTCTCGATGCTGCCGGACGACGTGGCGCGCGACTCGGGCGATGCCGCCGCGCGGTCCTCTCCGCGCGAGGGGGCCATGAGCGTCGCCAGTTCCGCCGCGACGCCGCGTGACGCCGCGGTGGTGGAGCTCGAGCGTCCCCCGCAACGCGTCCCCTCGCCCGCCGCTACGCGGGCCGAGGACGACGGCGATGCGCAGGCCCCTCAGGAGATCTCGTCACCACGTCCGCCGGCGAGCGCGAACGAGGCCGACGGGGGCGGACTGCCGTCGCGGACCGGGCAGCGTGGTCGTCCGCAGGCCAAAGCTCCGTCGGAACACTCCGCCGAGGCCGGCCCCGACGACCCGCTTCAGGTCGAGAGACCCGACGCGTCCGAGCAGGACTGCACCAAGGTGCAGGCCTCCGCTCGGGCGGCGCAGGAAGCCGGCCGCTGGAAGGACCTGTTGCGCGAGACCAAGGACAAGACCTGCTTTCCGCGTCGTGCCGAGCGGGCGGCGCTTCGGGTGCGGGCCTACGCCGAGTTGCGGCAGTGGCCCCAATGCATCCGCGAAGGGGCAGATCTGGACGATGCAAGCGTGAGGACGTGGGTCGATCTCTGCCGAAAGAAGGCGATGGAGTGAGGGACCGTCATTGCACGTGCGATGTTCGAAGGCCCGCCCAGAACGTGGGTGCGGGCTGGCTTCGCGGTTGGGCCGGCACGATCGACTCGGATAAGGTAGCTCCGATGCGCGCATCTCTTCTCGTCGCTGCTCTTGCACTCGGCCTCGCCACGCCCGGCGTGGCTCGTGCCCACGGGGCACGCGCCGGGGTCACGAACATGGCTTCACCGGATCGCCCGGTGCGGTTGGTGGTCGACGCCGAGGCGCTGGGCGGGGACGCCAAACGCGCGGTCGAGGCCATCGAAAAGGAGGCCATGGCTGCGATGGCCGAGCACGGCCTGAGGCCCGATCCCGATGCAGCGCTCGAGCTGCGCGTGATCGTTCGGTTCCTCGACGAAGACTGCCGCGACTACATCACCGCGCTCGAGGTGCACGAGGCCGGCACGAAGCTGGAGCCCGGGCTGACCCCGTTCGAGTGCCTCACCTGCGTCACGGCCGACCTCGCCGAGCGGGTGGCCTCCCGAGTCCCGGACGCCGCCGAGCTCATCGCCGCGTCGAGCATACAGCAGCCGCCCACGTCCGATGCCGCGGGCGAGCCGACCGAGCCGTCCTCCGCGGGACCCGACGAGACCGCACCGCGGACCCGCAGGGCGTCCGTCGGTCCTTTGGGGGTCGCCGGCATCGTCGGGCTGCTCGGCGGAACGGCGGGCGTGGTCGCCGGAGGCGTGCTGCTGGCCAAGGGCGACGAAAGCCGTCCGATCAGCATGGGCGAGCTCGAAGTGATCGATCGTCGACCTCAGGGCTACGCGGCGCTCGGCGTGGGGATCGGCGTGTTCGCCCTGGGCGCCGTATTCATCACGGTCGATCAGACCGTACTCGCGAAACGGAGAAACAACAACGTGACGTGGATTCCCGCCGTCGGTCGTCGAATGGTCGGCGTGCAGATCCTCAGGAGGTTCTGATGACACACGAAAGCTTCATCCTTCCAGTGACCGCTCGCCTCGCGCGAGATGCCTTCGTCGCGTGCAGCGGCCTGGCGTTGGGGACGGCGCTCGCCTGCGCCAAGGTCAAGATCATCAAGAACCCCAACCACTGCCTCAACAACGAGGGTGACGTCTACTGCCAGACCAAATTCCCCGACCGGCCCTTCTGCACGTCGGGGACGGAGCAGTGTTTCCCGACGTCGAACGACGGGTGCGTCTCGGCGGCCGAGATCACCGACGAGTGCCATCACCCCTGCGGCTCGATGTCACCCGCCGAATGCGACGGGGGCACCGGGTCGGAGACGGGGACGGACGACGTGGCGAGCGTGGACACCACG
>CAZYSW010000607.1:785-3580 GCA_964650105.1 uncultured Nannocystaceae bacterium | reverse complement strand
CGACCTGCACGTGATCAAGTGTGCCGACTACGTGATCGACCTGGGGCCCGAGGGTGGCGACCGTGGCGGTCGGCTCGTCGTCAGCGGCACGCCCGAGCACGTCGCCCGCCACGCGACCAGCTACACCGGGCACTACCTCCGGCGTGTGCTCGGTTCGCGGCCCTCGACCGAGTGAGGGCGGACCGGCGACGGACGGTCCGTCAGGTCATTGCGCCCAGGCCGTCGTGGTCCTTGAGCACCACCGTTCGACCATTGAGATCCAGCAGCCCCCGCTTCTTGAACTGTGCGAGGGTGAGCGAGATCGTCTCGCGCGTGGAGCCGATCAGGTTCGCCATCTCCTGGTGCGTGATCTTCAGGCCGATCTGGGTGCCGTCCTCGCTGTCGACGCCGTACTCCTCGCCGAGCTCGAGGAGCAGCGCCGCCAGCTTGGCCTGAACGTCGCGGAACACCAGGTGCTCGAGCTTGGCCTCGATCTGCCTGCGTCGCTCGCCGACGATGCAGGCGAAGTTGAAGGCGAGCCGGGCGTCCGACAAGAGCAGCTCCGCGAAGACCTCGCGCGGCAGCTCCGTGATGATGGCGTTCTTCATGGCCTCGGCCATCTCGTCCCGCGGTGCGCCGTCGATCACACACAGCTCGCCGAAGATCTGCCCGGCCCCGCGGTAGGCCAAGGTGAGCTCCTTGCCGTCACGGGTCACCTTGCTGCACTTGACGCGGCCGCCGTTGATGAAGAACACGCGATCGCCAGGGTCGCCCGGCAGGTAGATGACCTGTCGGCGAGGGATTTCGCGAATGTCGACCGCGGCCGCCAACTCGGTGATGCGCGGCGCCGGCACCCCCTCCAGCAGCGGAATCTTCCGCAGGTACCACATCGCGCGCTTTTCGTCCTTGGCGGTATTGTCTTGGCCAGCCCTTGGCATCGTGGCTCGCAATGTACGCGCGTCTACAAAACGGGTCAATGTTGTGCTCTGGCATACATCGCGCAGTGGCGTTCGATCCGGCGATTCGCGTCGAATGCGCTTCCCCGGCGCGCGCAGCCGTTCGACGGCACACCCGTTGCACTCCAGACATCGGCCTTCGCTCGCCCTCGGGGAGGGCGGTGGAGGGTCGGGGGGGAGCCGGACGGGGAGCCCCGGCGGGTCGGGATCAGGGCGACGTGATTTCAGGGACTTACCAGCGCCGAGCACGAGAGGGCCTTGCGCATGGCACGCATGGTCGAGGCGTCGCTATGCAAAGACTTCACACCGGCCGCAGCGGGTTGCGTCCGGCGCGTCCGCCCGAGCGCGGGTTCACCCTGATCGAGCTGATGGTCGTGGTCGCCGTGTTGGCGGTGGTCGCCGCGGTGGCCTTCGCCGGGTTTCGGCAGGACCAGTTCCGCGGCCTGCAGCGAAGGTGGGTGGCGGACGTACAAGGAGCGATCATCACGGCCCGCAACTTCGCCATCGACGAGCAGACGCAGGTGCGCGTGCTCGTCTCGTGGAACGAGGTCGACGTCCTGGCCCTCGACCAGGCGACCAACGTCTACAACCGGATCGATCGCGTCGCCCTGGAATCCGGCGCCGATCACCTGTTGGCCACGGGACAGGTGGTCTGCAACTTCGGCCTGCAGTCGGGGATCGTCACGCCGGCCATGGCCGACAACGTCAACATCGACCTGCCTACCGACTGCCTGCAGGATCAGCAAGAGCTGGTTTTCGGCCCCGACGGCAGCTTCAGCGATCCCAACGGCACCTTCCTGGCGACCGTGGATCACGCCGGCGCGACCCTGTACATCGGGGACAAGCAAAACCCCGCCGACGTGAAGTTGTACGCGGTGCAGATCTTCCCCGGCGGGCTCATCCGGGCCTTCGACAAGGACGAGCGATGACCCGCCGACGCGCCACCGACCCGCACGCCGCCAAGCGCCGCCGACAGGCGGGCTTCACCGTCGTCGAGGTCCTCGTCGCGCTCTTGGTCTTCGCGATCTCCGTGGTCGGCCTGGTCGCGATGGAGTCGAGGGCCATCGAGTCCCAGAAGGCCTCGGCGGAGATCCGCGATGCCGAGCGGATCGCTCAGGAAGTGATGGCCGATCTGACGTCCCGAGGCTACCTCGAGCTCATCGAGCGAGACTTCGCCGGCAATCCGAACCCGGCGTTCCCCTACGACGACTCGGGCGTGCCGGCCGAGAATCGCGTTCGCGACTTCCGGCGCCCGCCGGCCGACATCCCCGCGGCCACCAACGTCGCGGGATCGGTGCGGGGGCAGTACATCGTGTTCCGAAGCGTCGACTGGGTCATCCATCCCAACGATCCGCCGAGCTCCAATCCGCCGGTGCCGGGCATCGACGAGGGGCGCGTTCGTGCCCTCGTCCTGCAGGTCCAGGTCCTGTGGATCGACACCACCAACCCCACCTTCCCGCCACCTGCGGATCTTCGCGTCGTCGACCTGACCCCGTCGATGACCGTCCCGGGCGATCCCGATTTCCGGCCCTACGTCGGCTCGGTGACCCTCAACACCATCCGCGCCAACGATGCGCAGCTATGGCGTTATCAGGGCGCGCGGGGCCCTGTACATCGCCAAGGTCGAGGATAAACAAGAAGGCCGCGTCCGCGCGTTTGAAGAAGAGCAGGTGCAGGATGCAATTCGTGAGACGCTCCGGGCCGAGCAGTTCCGGACGCTGCGCGAACATTACCTGAAACAATTGCAGGAAACCGCCATTATTCGAGTCGATCCGAGCATGCTGGAAATCGCCGTGGAGATGGCGATGCAGAATTATCCCTACTGGCGCAGCGGAAAAGCCGGTGAATAAACCGCAATGC
>CAZYSW010000607.1:0-775 GCA_964650105.1 uncultured Nannocystaceae bacterium | reverse complement strand
GCTCGCCGGACGGTGGTCCACCGGGCCGGTCGACAGCGCGGCTTCACGCTCATCGAGCTGATGGTGGCCATGGTGGTCTCGGCCATCGTCGTGCTGGGGATCTTCGCGTTCTCGAGCATTCAGCAGTCGACGAGCTCGCTGCACGAGCGGAGCGTCCGTACCCAGCAGGCGCTCGAGGGCGCGATGTGGTCGATCGGGCAGGACGTGCGTGAGGCGGGGGCCGGCTTCGCCCGCCTGTGCACCGAGCTGCGCGTGTACGATCCGGGCCTCGGTCGCCTCATCAATCCGGGGGCCATCGACGATCCGACCCAGGTGGTGAAGGACCCCGTCACCGGCCAGGCCTACTGGGTCTTGCGCGACGCCGTGCAGGCGCACTGGAACAGCAGCGTGGCCAACGATCTGCAGGGGGCGGAGGGGACCTCCGCCTCCCCCACGAGCGCCGCCGATGCGCTCGACGTGATCGTGGCGGAGTCGAACTACCTCGGGGCCGCCGGCGTGTTCACCCTCGCCGTGGCCGTCGACGGCACCTCGACGCACCTCGTCGTGGAGACCTCCGCGGTGCTCGACAACACGGTGCACCTCGAGCAGGTGCGGCAGCTCTTCCCGCCCGGCTCGTTCGTCGTGGTCGCACGCCCGATGGTCGGCGACCGACCGTTCGATGCCCATCGGCAGGGCCAGTGCGCCCTCTTGCAGGTCACCGGAGACGTGGTGCCGGGGGGCAGCCCTCAGCTATGGCAGATCCCCATCGCCAACACGTCGTCGTTCAACCAAGACC
>CAZYSW010000606.1:2317-3589 GCA_964650105.1 uncultured Nannocystaceae bacterium | reverse complement strand
GCCTCGACGTCGTGGGCCGCTGCACCCGAGGAGGCGACGCCCAGGCCGGCGCCGGGACCTGCCGGGACCGGTCCCGGGGCAGTACCCACGCCCAGGCCGGGCCCCGGCGCAACGACGCCGAGCCCGGCCCCCGCGACGCCCGGCCCCCCACCGACGGGGCGCGCCACGCCGTTACCGCCTCCGCCGCCGAGCGGCGGTACGGAGGGCGACACCGCGGCTGCACCGGTCGAGGAGAACCGGCCGCCCCAAGATCTTTCGGACACCTGGGGGTACTCGCGATCGGGGCCGGTCCAGCCCCGATACGTCCGTGCAGACGATCACCCGGTGCAGGTCTCGCCCAATCCCCCGGGGTTCTACTCGGGGGTGTCGTTGTCAGGGAACCACGTGCCCCCGTTTCCGCCGCCGAAGTTCGACACCAAGCCCGCGGTGCTCAGTTGGACGGGATTCGAGCGAAGCGGGGAGGGGAGCAGCGTCTTCTTTCAGCTTTCGGCGGCGGTCGAGCACACCGTCAAGCACAAGAACGGGCGCATCGAGATCCGGATGAAGAACACGAAGGTGAACGTCCGCAACAACATGCGGCACCTCGACCTGCGGTTCTTCAAGACTCCCGCGGCCACGGTGAAGGTCTCCCGCCGAGGCCGGGACGCGTTGGCGGTCATCACCCTCAAGCGGGCGGTCGAGCCCACCGTCGAGCTCGTGACCGGGCAAGGCGGTTACAAGATGCTCGTCGTCACGTTCCCGAAGGTCGAACTCGGGGACGGCGAACAGAGCCTCGACGCCGCGTCGACACCACCCCCTGCACCCGAGTGAACCGTGCCGGTCGGGCTCACGCCCTGGACACGAGCACCCCGGCGCCGCGGTCACGAGCGACGCGCCACACCGCCAGGACCACGGCCCCGATCGCGGCCAGGGTCGCGAGCAGGTGCAAGCCGAGGATCAATCCGCCCGACGCGGTGGCGAGGGCCAAACCCGCCCACTTGTAGCGGAGGGCGCGTTCGATCCGCGCGCCGCGGGCGATGTCCTGGAGCACCACCGCGAGCTGAGCCTCCTCTTCGGGAGCCAGAGGCTTTGCTTGAAGTCTCGCAGGTAAGTGCGCGTGATTTTGCCACAATAGCCGGGTCGCGATCTGGTGGAGACGCTGGAGCTCGGCGTCGGGATTCTCCTCGCTGGCCATCACGACGGGGAGCGCATGGGTGCGAATCCCGGGGACGTAAATCCGCGCGCGGCTCAGCGAGGTGACGGCCTCGGCCAGAAAGCCACGGGCCTGCTCGG
>CAZYSW010000606.1:0-2307 GCA_964650105.1 uncultured Nannocystaceae bacterium | reverse complement strand
TTCTCCTTGCGATCGTCGCTCCCCTGATCTCCGGCGAGGGTCAGGAGGGCGAGGCTCAGCGCATCGCTCGCAGCCGCGAGGTGGCGCCCGGCTGCGCGGGCCACGAAACCGCCCGCCGCCGCATCGTTCCGATATCCACCCCGGGGGGCGAGCAACGGCGGCACGGCGGTGAGGGTGGACGGGGTCATCGTTCGGATTTCAGGAGAACCGGGCTCGAATCTGCCCTACGGCTTTAACTTAGGGCACCGTTTGGGGCCGCGCCACGGGCAATTGGCTCGCACCATCGGCGTGCAGGGCGGCCCCGCACCGAGAAGCGACGGCAACGATGGCGGCCGTGTTCATCGGACGGCGTGCGCTGGATCGCGCCGCCTGGATCCCCCGTCGGAGTGCCGCGGACCCGCGCGCCGCCGCGGCTCAATCCCGGTCGGCGTCGAGGCGCTTGGCCTCCTGCCACCAGCCTTCGAGCCGGTCCAGCCCGGCTTGCGCGGGGTCGACGCGATGCTCCCGGCAACGCCGAAGGACGTGGGCAAAGCGCGCCTCGAACTTCTCGTTCGCGCGCCGCAAGGCGTCCTCGGGGTCCAGGCCGAGTTTTTGTCCCACGCGCACCACGACGAACAGCAGGTCGCCGAGCTCCTCGCGAAGGGCCTCGCGCGAGCCCTCGCGCCGGGCCTGGTCGAGCTCGGCGATCTCTTCGCGCAGCTTGTCGATCGCCCCCTCGACGTCCGGCCAGTCGAACCCCAGGGCCGAGGCCTTCTCCTGCAGACGTCGCGAGCGAGCCAGGGCCGGCAGTCCCCGCGGGACCCCGGCGAAGGGCTCGGCCCCCTCCCGCGACGTCTTCTCCTCGCGCTTGATCGCCTCCCATTGCCGCTCGACCTCGGCGGGCGACAGTGGCGCGCCTTCGGGGTCGGCCGCGAACACGTGCGGGTGGCGGCGGACGAGCTTGTCTCGGATTCCCCGGATGACATCGTCCAGATCGAAGGCCCCCTCGCGCTCGCGGAGGGCGGACTGAAAGACGATCTGGAACAGGAGATCGCCCAGCTCCTCCCGGTGCTCGACCGGGTCGTCCATGGCCTCGAGCACCTCGTAGGCCTCCTCCAGCAGATAGGGGCGCAGGGAGTCGAGCGTCTGCGCCCGATCCCAGGCGCACCCCCGATCGGACAGGAGGTGATCCATCACGGCACGCAGCTCGGCCAGCGGTGTCGCCGAAGGAGCAGGCGCGCCGGGGTGCGAGGCGGCCTCGTCCGCCGTGGGGTCGCGACCTTCGCCGTTTGCGCCGCCGTCTGGGCGTGATAGTTTCATGGCGAGTCGAACGACTACCACACCCCGCGCCGGCCGGACTTGCCCGAGACGTTCAAGCTGACCTTCGAGGAGCGTGAGCCGCTCCAGCTCATGCTGGACGTGGTGGGCAAGCGCAACGGCTCGACGCCGGTGCTGGAGCGGGAGACCGGCACCGTCCTGCACGTGCGCGGGAACGTGGTGACCGTGGAGGGGCCGGAGGGCGCGCTGGTGGAGCGGCTTCTGCGGCAGCTCTACGCGCTGGCTCGCGCCGGCAGCCCCGTCGATCCCAACGACATCGTCCGGGCCCTCGACGTCCTGCGCCGGGATCCGCAGGCGGACCTCAAGGACGTGTTCGACGACACGGTCGTCAATCGCCCCAGTGACGGCAAGGCCGTGGTCCCCCGCAGCCTGACGCAAAAGCGTTACGTGAACTACATGCGGACCCACATCCTGACCTTCGGCGTGGGGCCGGCGGGGACGGGCAAGACGTTCCTGGCCATGGCGATGGCGGTCCGGATGCTGATCGACAAGCAGGTGCGGCGCATCATCTTGTCGCGGCCGGCCATCGAGGCCGGTGAACGGCTCGGTTTTCTGCCGGGCACCCTCGAGGAGAAGATCAGCCCCTACCTGCGGCCGCTGTACGACGCGCTGCACGACATGTTCAGCGCCGAGAAGGTGCTGCGCATGATCGAGCAGGAGATCATCGAGATCGCGCCGCTGGCCTACATGCGGGGCCGTACCCTCAACGACGCGTTCGTCATCCTCGACGAGGCCCAGAACACGACCCGCGAGCAGATGAAGATGTTCTTGACGCGGATCGGGCACAACACGCGGGCCGTGGTGACCGGGGACCCGTCCCAGATCGACCTTCCGCAGGGCCAGCGCAGCGGATTGCTCCACGGGCTGCGGGTCCTGCAGGGCATCGACGGGATCGCGGTCTGCCGCTTCAGCGAACGAGACGTGATGCGCCATCCGCTCGTCCAGGCGATCGTGGAGGCCTACGACCGCGATGCGCGCGATCGCGCGAAG
>CAZYSW010000605.1:0-3590 GCA_964650105.1 uncultured Nannocystaceae bacterium | reverse complement strand
CCGCTGGTCCTCGCCGCGACGCTGCTGGTGCCCGGCGGCGCGGATGGTCGCCGCAAGGGCACGCTCGTTTATGCGGGCGTGGTGCTGCTGGCGGTTTGCACGCATGCGTGGACCACCTTCCCGTATCTCCATGACGAGCTGCATCGCCAGCTCGGGTGGGGCAGCCGCCACGGGCCGATGGCGATCGTGTTCGCGGCGAGCCTGATCGTGATCGTGTGGCTGTCGACCGACGAGCTGCTCGTGCACCGCAAGCCGACACCGCCCTGGCTGCGGCGCGTGGCTGCGGTTGCGATGCCGACGTTGGTCGGGATTGCCCTGCTCGGCGTCGCAGCCTGGCTCGTCGGTCGGATGGGGGCGAGCGCGGCGCCCTACAGCCGGCTCGACCCGCTGGTCCCCACCGTCGGATTGCCGCTGCTGCTCACCTCGGCCACCGGCGCGATCCTGGTGGGCGCGCGCCGATGGTCGCCCACCTCGCCCAGCGACGCCTGGCTGGTCGCGCTGGCCAGCACCGTCGCCGCGACGGTCTTGTTGTTCGCGCCGCGGAACCTGCCCTCCGCCGGCCTCTACTACTACGGACGGTACCTGGTCCCGGTGGTGCTCCCGGCGGCGGGGCTGCTGGCGACCGTGACGCTCCGAACGCTTCACGCCGCGCTCGTTCGGCACGCCGGGCGCGTGACCGCACACCTCTCGTGTGGTGCCCTGGCCGTCGTCGCTCTGGGTTGGACGCCTCAGGTGCTGGTGCGCGAGCCGGTGACCCGTATGCGGGAGTTTCGGGGCACGGCCCGCATCGTCGACGCGCTCGCCGAGCGGATCCCTCCCGACGCGGTCGTCATCGCCGGCGGCGAAGGGTGGCACCACGGTCACACCTTCAATCAGGTCGGGGGCGCACTCGCGGTGGAGCACGGACGTGCGGTGCTGCCCTATCGATCGCGCGAGGCGGCCTACGCGACGCTGTACGAGCTCTTGGTGGCGGGCCCCGAGCACACGGACGTGCCCGCACCGGCGGTCTACCTGCTGCTGGGGGAAGCCACGCATCACCTGCGACGACGCGGTACCGACGATCCGGCGCCCGTCGCCGCGCTCGACGATCTGCTGCCGCCGCCCTTCGTCGCCCACGAGATCGTCGGGATGGAGCTCTTTTCCGATCGACTCACGCCGGTCGGCGACGTGCTCCCGACGCGTGTGACCCGAGACGAGCTGCGCATGGCCTTGATGCGCATCGAGGTCGACCCCGCGCGGCGCGGCGAGACGCGATGGCGGTGGATCGACGGCGCCTTCGCGGGGGACGGTGCCCCGGCGCACCGAGGTGGCCGGGCGACTCGGGACGCGCTGTGCTTGCACCGCGACCGCGATCTGATCCTGAAGTGGCCCGCCCCGGGCGGCCCCGGCTCTCTGGTGCTGGTGGCCGCCCCCGGAACGTCCGGCCACAACCACCGATGGACCGTCGAGATCGACGGCGAGATCCGCGAGGTCGACATGCCGCACGCCAGCCGCCGGGCCCGCGACACCTTGGGTCCGTTTCCGGTCGCCCGCACACCCGAGGTCGTGCGCATTCGGGGCGCCTCCAAGAAGGTCGCGAACGCGGCGTGTCCGTACGGCGGGCTCGTCGAGATCCGCGGGCTCGGTCCCGATGCGCACGCGCTCGATCACGCGCCGCTGCAGGCCGTCACCTTCGGGCCTCCGCACAGCCTGGGTCATCCGGTCGAGCCCACCGGGTGGGTCTCGGGTCGAGGCCTGTCCCGCTATCGCGCCGGGATCGAACCCACGCCCGAGGTGCGCGGCGTCAGCCTGGTGCTCACGCCGGACGCCGAGCTCCGCTTCGCTCCCGAACCGCTCCCGCCCCACGACGAGGATCCGCTCGACGTGGTGATCACGCTGACCGCCGCGTCGGTGCCGCCCGACGCACGGATCGAACTTCTGGCCGACGGCGTCACCGTGGCCGTGGTCGATCCGCCCGACGATCGCCGCGGGAGTTGGCAATCGGAACCGATCGCGTGGCGACCCCGGAGCGCGGTCGCCCGGCTCGCCTTGCGTCTGTCGAGCTCGGATCCCGCAGCCCACGTCCTCGTGCGGGACATCGGACTGTTCTCACGGCGTGTCCGCGTCTGGAGTCGGGTGGTCGACCAGCATGCGGCGTTACACTCCAGGCCGCCCATGGCGAAATCAGTCCACCGCTCGACGCTCGGGGGCGCCTCGTGAGCCGACGTCCCCAGGCTCCCAGGGCGCTGGTGACCGGCGCGGGGCGTGGGATCGGCCTCGCCATCGCTCGCGCCCTCGCCCCCGGCCACGCACTGGTCCTGATCGGTCGCGATGCGGACGCGCTGCAGCGCGCGGCCGCGTCGATCGAGGCCGAGCGCGGCGAGGTCGAGGTGCACGCCCTCGATCTCGCCGACGCCGCAGCGCGCAACGAGCTGGTGGACGCGCTCGGATCGAACGGCCCCCCGATCCAGGTTCTCGTCAACAACGCCGGGATCGCCCCTTCGGCGCCCCTGGGGGCGACCGACGACGCCACGTGGGCGGCGGTGCTCGAGCTCGATCTCACCGCCCCCTTCGTCTTGTGCCGCGCGTTCGCCCCGGCCATGGCATCGGCGGGTTGGGGCCGCATCGTGAACATCGCCTCGACCTCGGCGCTCAAGGGATACCGCTACACGACGGCCTATTCGGCCGCCAAGGCGGGGCTGGTCGGGCTCACCCGCGCACTTGCGGCCGAGCTCGCCGGCAAGGGTGTGACGGTGAACGCCGTGTGCCCCGGCTTCACCGATACCGACATCGTGGCCGAGGCCGCGCGCAACATCAGTGCCAGGACGGGGCGATCGACCGGGGAGGCCCGCGCCGCGCTCCAGCGCTTCTCCCCGATCGGACGGCTGGTGCAGCCCGAGGAGGTCGCGGCGCTGGTGGCCTGGTTGTGCAGCGACGCGGCGGATGCCATGACCGGGCACGCGTTGCCGCTGGACGGAGGTGAGACGTCATGACGCACCGCACGATCCTGCCCGAGGGTTGGAAACGACCGCGCGGATACGCCAACGGGATGGCCGGCCGCGGCGAGCTCTTGGCCATCGCGGGCCAGATCGCCTGGGACGAAAACGAGCGGATCGTGTCCTCGGATTTCGTGGCCCAGTTTCAGCGGGCGCTCGCCAACGTGCTGGCCGTCGTCCAGGCCGCCGGCGGCGCACCGCAACACATCGTCAGCCTGACGATCTACGTGGTCGACAAGCGCGAGTACCTCGACAGCGCGGGCCGGATCGGCGACGTGTGGCGCTCGCTTCTGGGCAAGCACTACCCGGCGATGGCGCTCGTCGAGGTGTCGTCGCTGCTCGAGGACGACGCGCGCGTCGAGATCCAGGGCCTGGCCCTCATCCCCGGAGACCCCGCATGACCGATCCGGACCTCGAACCGCTGCCCTTCCCCACCCCCGAGACGTTCCGCTACGAGGAGCAGGACCGTGTCGGAATCATCACCTTGTCGCGACCCGATCGCTTCAACGCCCTGACCTTCGCCGTCTACCGCGAGCTGGCGGACTTCTTCGCGGTGGTCGCTCGACGCACGTTCGATCCCTCGGGCCAGGGCGCCCGGGCCCTGGTGTTGCAGGG
>CAZYSW010000604.1:0-3600 GCA_964650105.1 uncultured Nannocystaceae bacterium | reverse complement strand
TGGAGGTGCTGCCCGAGTGCGTGGAGATGGCCGGCAGCCCTGCCCTGCTCTTCGCGATCGTCGGCGCACTCGTGCCGGGGCTGATCGAGCATCGCCTGCGCGCCCACGCCCGCGGCTTGACCCTGTGGCTGGCCGCGCTGGGCCTGACCGTGCATGCCTGCACCGACGGCCTCGCGCTGGCGGGGAGCCACGCGGCCGCGCATCACGGACACGGGCTGGAGGTCGCGGTGTTGTTGCACCGCTTCCCCTTCGCCGCGGCCTTGTGGTGGTTTCTCCGACCGCGCGGCCGCCCATGGGCCATCGGCGCACTGTGCCTCGTCGGTGGGGGGACGCTCGTCGGCTTCGGGCTGGGGACGACCGCGTTGGAGGTCGCCGGTGAGCACGGGGCGCTGTTTCAGGCGTTCGTCGGCGGCATGGTGTTGCACGCGCTCGTGCACCGTCCGGTGGCGCGCGCCGTCGATGCCCTCCTTCCATGGGCGCTGTCCGCCTTCTTCGCCGTCGCAGCGGTGCATCGCATGGGCAGCGACCCTCACGGTCTGCCGGCCGCTCTCGCGCTGGCGGGCCTCGCCGTCGTGTTCGTGTTTCCGCGCCTTCGGAGCCTCGCGGATGCATCGGTACCCTCGCGGCACGGCGAGGGATGTCCGGCGCTGGGTGACCCCGGCGGGGTATCGCGGAGGTCGCGTGGGGTGACAACGCTCTCGGCGTCGGGGCTGGCGAGGGGTGAGACCGGAGGAATCTCGGCGATCCTTCGAGCGTCGAGCGGGGAGGATGTGATCGCCTCGCCGGGTCCCCTGCTCGGGCCGCCCGGCGTCGGGGCTTCGGGCTTCTCGGCCCTCCGCGGTGGCCCGTCGTCACCAAACCACCGCGGCGTCGTAGTGGGGGGCACGATGGAGGTCCCCATGACGACCCGAGCCCTTCTGTTCGCCCTCGTTCCCCTGGCGCTTCTCGTCCCTGCCGGGGGTTGCGCCAATGACGACGCCGTCGTCGGATCCGAGCGCACCGCCGCGATCGACCCGGCGGCGCTCCACGGAACGCGCCTCGAGCTGGCGCTCGAGCCCGGTGCCGTCGATCCGGCAATCCTCGAGGCGAGCGGCCACGATCTACGCACCCGCAGCGGCGCACGTGCTGCGCAGATCCGGGTCGAAGCCCGAACCGACGACGCCACGATCGTGGCCTACGATCTCTGGACGCCCGACCCTCTCGGCGCCGACGCGCTGATCACCGCGATGCGTCGCGACCATGCGCCGCTCGCGGACGCCGTGATCACCCACCGGGCCCTGCCGCCCGACGCCGCGCCCGATCCACACGCCACGGCCCCCGCGCCCGAAGACGCCGAGGCCGAGATCGTCGAACGTCTTCGAGCGCAAGGCATCGAGGGCGACATCGACGTCACCGTCGACGACACTCCCGAAGGTCGTCGCGTCGAGGTCCGCGTCGAGCGCGAAGGCCCGGATGCCCCGCCGCCCGGGGCCCCCCTCCTGAACGATCGCTGACCCGCGAGCCGTCCGAAGCGAGATGAACGATCGAGCGCGACTCGGTGGCCCGGGTCGCGCTCGATCGTCATGTCGCCGCGGTGGGGTAGAGTCGACGCGATGGCGCCGCGCAGCCCCTTCTACACCGACGAGCACGACGCATTCCGCCAGGAGATCCGCAAGTTCGTCGAGCGCGAGATCGAGCCGTACATCGAGGCCTGGGAGGAAGCCGGCGAGTTCCCTCGGTCCTTGTACGCGAAGGCCGGGGCGATCGGGCTTCTGGGCCTCGGCTTCCCCGAGGAGCTCGGCGGTACTCCGGCCGATGGCTTTCACCGCCTGGTCGCGACCGAGGAGCTGGCGCGCCCGGGCTCGGGCGGCATCATCGCGGGCCTGATGAGCCACGGCATCGGATTGCCGCCCATCGTGTCGATGGGCAGCGAGGCGCTCAAGCAGCGGATCGTCCCGCCCGTGCTGCGAGGCGAGAAGGTCGCGGCCCTCGCCATCACCGAGCCGGGCGCGGGCTCGGACGTCGCCAACCTGCGGACCACGGCACGCCGCGAAGGCGACGTGTACGTGGTCGACGGCTCCAAGACCTTCATCACCTCCGGGATGCGGGCGGACTACATCACCGTGGCCGTGCGAACCGGGGGTGAGGACATGGGCGGGATCTCGCTTTTGCTCGTCGAAGCGAACACCCCGGGGTTCAGCCGCACGCCCCTGTCCAAGATGGGGTGGTGGTGCTCGGACACCGCCACGCTCTATTTCGACGGCTGCCGGGTGCCCGTGGACAACCTCATCGGCCGCGAGAACCAGGGCTTTTTGGGCATCATGCAGAATTTCAACGGTGAGCGGATCGCCCTGGCCTCCATGGCCCTGGCCTTCTCCGAGGTCTGCCTGCGCGAGGCCACCGACTACGCTCGCCAACGCCAGACGTTCGGGCGTCCGCTGATCAGTCGCCAGGTGATCCGCCACAAGCTGGTCGACATGGCCCAGCGGACCGCCTCCACCCGCGCGTTCCTCGAGCTGATGATCTGGCGGGTCGGTCAGGGGCAGTGGCCGATCGCCGAGGTCTGCATGCTCAAGAACGCCGCGACGCAATGCCTCGAGTTCTGCGCCAAAGAGGCGGTTCAGATCTTCGGAGGCGCCGGCTACATCCGTGGGGTGAAGGTGGAGCGGATCTATCGAGAGACCAAGGTGCTCTCCATCGGCGACGGCGCCGAGGAGATCATGAAGGAGCTCGCCGCCAAGCAGATGGGTCTGTGACCGCGCGCGCGATCGTTTCGTGACCGCCGCGACCGCGGCGGAGGGACTCGTCTCGCCGCGCGCCCCGGCGATCGCGTGGCGATCAGCACCCGCTCATGTCCGAGAAGTCACAGACTCCGCCGGGGCAGTGGTTCTCGACGACCCCCGTACGCAAGAACGCGTCGAGCTGCTTGCGGGCGGGCTCGAGGGTGCGGACCTTCCCGTGGGGATCTTCGCACTCGCGCTGCGGCACGTTCCCGACCGGATCCGGAGGAAGCCCGAAGGAGTACTCGACCAGGCCGCTCCCCTCGTAGGGCGCCTGCACCTTCTCCAGCAAGAAGATGTCCCGCAGGCCGGTGTCGACGTGCGCCACACCGATCGCCCGCGCCATGATGTGCGCCCCGAGCGTCGTGACCTGATGGTCCCCGAGGGCGTCCCGCATGAGGACCTCGTGCGGCGGCGTGTTGGGGAGCGTGTTCTCCCGGATGTACGGGGCATAGCCGTTGGGCTCGATCCGGTCCCACAACATCTGCGCCAACGCGAGGAGGAACATCTGGTCCCGCGCATCCCGGTAGCTGGCGCGAACGATGTCGAAGAACCGGTCGAAATCCACGCTGCGGCTGAGGAGCAGGTTGTAGGGCATGCCCATCACGCCCAGCGCTCCGCGGGTGACGTCGGTGCTCAGGGCCATGTAGACCGCCCCGTAGATCCCGCCCTGGCTGATGCCGTGGTAGTAGGCCCGGCTCGGATCCACCATGGACCCGAAGTCGGGGTGCTGGGCGAACGTC
Source organism: uncultured Nannocystaceae bacterium (assembly GCA_964650105.1). Classification (GTDB taxonomy): domain Bacteria; phylum Myxococcota_A; class Polyangia; order Nannocystales; family Nannocystaceae; genus CAZYSW01. The sequence goes on along the minus strand of CAZYSW010000604.1, from coordinate 98 downwards.
GTCTTCATCATCCGCATCGCCAGCAGCGAGTTGAGCATCCCCTGGTGCTGACGGTCGATGACTCGCGCGAAGCCCTCGAACCGACCGCTGGAGAGGAT
>CAZYSW010000603.1:0-3601 GCA_964650105.1 uncultured Nannocystaceae bacterium | reverse complement strand
CGGGCCGGCCGGTTCGGGGGTGACGAACCGCGTACGATCCGATGTCCGAGGGTCGCCGGTCGAGAACCGCCCGACCCGGGCCCCGACGGGTCGGACGCTCGCCACGGCCGGGTTTACGGTCCAACCGGCTTGCGGTGTAGTCCTCGCATGGAAGACCGCGTCTTCAGTGGAGCCGTCTGGGAAAAACAGGTCGGGCATTGCCGGGCGCGGCGGGTCGGCGACCACGTGTGGGTGAGCGGCACGGCCCCGGTCTCGCCCGAGGGCGGCACGCATGCGCCCGGCGACGCGTATGCCCAGGCGCTCCGGTGCCTCCAGATCATCGAAGCCGCGCTGGCGCGGTTCGGCGCCGCGATGCGGGACGTCGTGCAGACTCGGATGTTCGTCACGGACATCGAGCGGTGGTCGGAATGCGGGCGGGCGCACGCGGAAGTCTTCGGTGCCCATCCGCCCGCGACCAGCATGGTCCAGGTCGAGCGTCTGATCGCCGACGACATGCTGATCGAGATCGAGGCCGAGGCCGTGATTCGCGGGTGAGCGCTCCGGGGGCTGGTCGACGTCCCCGTGTCGTTCCACGAAGGAGCCGCAGGCGAGGCCGCCCCGGCAGCCGCGGATCAAAAGCGAATGGCGATCTTGCCCCGGTGCCGGCCGCGTGCGAGGTACTCGAATGCGCTCGGGGTGTCCTCGAACGCGAATACTCGATCGACGTGCGGGCGATAGCCGTGGTGCTCGATGGCACGGCACATGGCCTCGAAACCCTCGCGATGGCCGACGAACACCCCTTGAATCCGAATGTCGTTCATCAGCACCGGCGTGAGGTTCAACGGTGCCTTGCCCCCGGCCAGCACACCGATCAGGCCGATCGTTCCACCGGGACCCACCGCCCGGATGGACTGCTCGAGGGTCCCCGCGCCGCCGACCTCGACCACGAGGTCGACGCCGCGGCCGCCCGGCAGCCCGCGCACGGTCTTGCCCCACGCGGGATCCTGCACGTAGTCGACGGTCTTCCAGGCGCCACGCGCTTCGAGGAAGGCCCGCTTCTCCGGCGAGCTGGACGTCGCGATGACCCGTGCGCCGTGCATGCGCGCAAAGTCCAGCGCGAACGTGGAAACGCCGCCGCTGCCGAGAACCAGCACGGTGTCCCCAGCCCGGATCTTCCCGTGGGTCACCAACGCGCTCCAGGCCGTCAACGCCGCGCAAGGAAGCGTTGCCGCCTCCTCGTCGGCGAGGTGCTCGGGCACCACCGCGACGCCCCGCTCGTCGAGAGCCACCAACTCCGCGAGCACCCCGTCGCGCGGGCTGCCCAAGGTCGAGCGGAGCCCTGCGGTCGTGGGGGCGCCACATTGCCAGTCCTGGGCGAACAGACCGGCCACGCGCTGTCCCACGTGGACCGTCGTCACACGGTCGCCCACCGCCTCCACGATCCCCACGCCGTCGGAGGCCGGGATCAGAGGGAGACGCTGGCGGGGGTTGTACTCGCCGCGAACGACCATCAAGTCCCGGTAGTTCAAGGAGGCAGCGCGCAACCGGACCAACACCTCGGTCGGGCCCGGCACGGGGTCGGGCCGCTCGACCAACGCGAGGTGATCGAGGCCGAACGCGTCGCGGATCTCGAAGGCGCGCATGTCAGTGACTCTCGAAAACGGACCAGATCGTCGAGCCGGCGAAACCGGGCCACGTGTGGGTGCCGAGCCCCGGATCGGAGTCGTCGTACAGGCACCAGACGACGTCGTACCCCTCGTTGCAACCTTGATGCATCACGCAGGGATCGGGGTCGAACGCAACCGTCCGTTCGCCGCAACCGTTGGCCGACCGCCAGTGATCGCGGCTCCCTTCCCCCTGGGCGGTCGGCACGACGGGGTCGTCGATCCCGTGCATCACGATGGCCGCGACCTCCCCCTTGCAGGCCCCGAAGGGTCCTCCCCCCGAAACGGGAGCGATGGCTCGAAAGAGGTCTCCGAGCCCACAACCGACGGTGTTGCTGAAGTAGCCCCCGAAGCTGTGCCCCGTCGCGTAGACCCGCGCAGGGTCGATACACAGATTGGCGACGAGCTCCTCGTACAGCGTTCGGACGAACGCCACGTCCGGGCCCACGACGCCCAGATCCCAACCCGTCTGGCCTCCCATCGACGCGATCGGCAAGCCTTGGGGATAGACGAAGATCGCCTGGCCCCCGGACGCGGCCTCGACGCCCGAGTAGCTCCGAAACTGGTCCGCGTTGCCCCCTCTGCCGTGGAATCCGAACACGAGCGGATAGCCGACCATCGGATCGTAATCGGCCGGGAGCGACAGGACGTAGGTGCGCTCGACACCGCCGCTCTCGATGCTCGCGTGGACCGTGCCACGAAAGCCGGGATCCGTTCCGCATCCGGGAAACGTGCCGACGGTCCCGTCCGTCGTCTCCTCGCGCGACGCGGTGTCGGGGTCTTCCTCGGTGGTCGCAGAATCGGAGGTTTCGATCGGGCCGCTCGTCGAGCCCGTGGACGCGGAGGACTCGTCGGAGGTCGATCCGGCGGAGTCGCCACCCGAGGTGTCGTCGCCCCGACATCCCAGCGGGCTCGCGAGCACGCCCACGCAAAGACAGACCCCAATGCACTCCATCGTGACGCGTCGCATGGGGGTGCATGATAGCCGTATCGCGATTGGGGGCGCGGCCCGTCGTGACGGATCCTGGCGACCCGGTGCGATGCGTCGACTCGCGAGGCCGAAGCGGTGTGCATCGTGCCTCCGTCGGGAGAAAGTCGTGTCCGATCACACGCCTGGGAGCGGCCTCGCGGTTGCAATCGGCAGGTCGGTGGGCTAGGTTTGCGGCCGACGCGAACGTCGGCGGTGACGGCAACGCTTCGTCGCGTGTTTTTGGTGTGATGTCCGGCGCGCAGCTGCGCGCGGGGGTTTCGCGCCTGCCAGTCGCGCCGCCCCCCCACGAGAAAGGTCACCGACCTCGTGTGCGGCTTTACGGGTGAGATTCGTACCGATGCACGTCCTGGATCCGCGGCACGGGTCGAGGCGATGGCGGCGGTCCTGGCTCCTCGCGGCCCCGATGGTGCGGGGGTGTACCAACACCGCCGCTGTGCGCTCGCGCACCGCCGCCTGAAGATCATCGATCTCTCGGAACGCGCGCACCAGCCGATGGTCGACGCCGAGCTGGGTTTGACCATCGTCTACAACGGCGCCGTCTACAACCATCGAGAGCTTCGTCGTGAGCTCGAAGACCTCGGATATCGCTTCTTCTCGACGGGAGACACCGAGGTCGTCCTCAAGGCCTATCACGCCTGGGGTCGAGATTGCGTCCGGCGCTTGTTCGGGATGTTCGCGTTCGTCGTCGTCGAGCGCGACAGCCAGCGGGTGTTTCTCGCCCGCGACCGACTGGGTATCAAGCCCCTCTACTACGCCGAGACCGAGGGCGCGTTTCGCTTCGCATCCACGCTCCCCGCGCTGGTCGCAGGGGGCGGCGTGGACACGTCGATCGATCCCGTCGCCTTGTGGCAGTACATGACGTTCCACAGCGTCGTGCCCGCACCTCGGACCATCCTCCGCGGAGCTCGCAAGCTGCCCCCGGCCACCACCCTCACCATCGAGGCCGACGGGACCCGAACGGAAACCA
>CAZYSW010000602.1:0-3608 GCA_964650105.1 uncultured Nannocystaceae bacterium | reverse complement strand
AAAGCCGCGTGGCCGAAGCTGAGATACCCGGTCAGCCCGAACAGGAGATTGAACAGACGCCGGTTCGGCATCTTGTCGATCTCGTGGCCTGCCACTTCGTGTTCGTGATGTCCCGTGTCGCTCATGGCCTCACCTGTCGAACGCAATCCTCAGAAGTTCTCGTGCACCAGCGATTCCGCGAGCCGGGGGTCCTTCACCGGCACCAGGGCGCTGCGCGCCAGCGCCCAGCCGAACATCGCGACCCACAGACCCCCCACGCCCAAGAACGTGGTCACGTCGAAGAGGTCGATGGAGATTTCGTACATGTCCCGCGCGTGGGCCAGGGCGGGCTGGACGAGCCAGTACATGTCGATGAGCTGCCCCACGAGCATCCAGACCGCCCAGAACATGAGGGTCGTCGTGTTTCGCTTGAAGCGCCTCGACATGATCCCGACGAAGGGGATGGCGAAGCGGACGAACACCATCAAGATGCTCAGGTACAGGTAGTCACCGTGACCGCGATAGGAGAACCAGTAGGTCTCCTCGGGGATGCTCGCGTACCAGATCAGGAAGTACTGGCTGAAGCCGATGTACGCCCAGAACACCGTGAACGCGAACATGTACTTGCCGATGTCGTGATAGTGCTCCTTGGTCACGACGCCGCGCAGGTAGCCCGACCGCTGCAACGAGATGGCCACCATCGCCAGCAGCGAGTGAATGCTCACCACGCACCCGGCGAAGTAGTAGACGCCGAACATGGTCGAGAACCAGTGCGGGTCCAACGACATCAGGAAGTCGAAGGCGCCGAAGGTCAGGGTCAGACCGAACGCGAACAGCGCGAGCGGCGACCAAAACCGCATCTTGTGGCTGAACGGCTCGGGGGCGGCCGCGGTGTCCTGCCGGGTCGACCACCGATGGAACATGATCGCCATCAACGACCACAGCGCCACGTACACGATGGCGCGGGTTCGGAAGGCGCCCTCGTTGAGGTAACCCGCCTTGGCCTGCAGGACCTCGTCATTCGCGACGACGTCCGCGTGGGTCCAGTGGAACAGATCGTGCGCACCGAGGAACACCACCGGCAAGAGCAGCACGCCCATGAGCGGCAAGGTAAGCATGGCGTTCTCGGCCAGGCGCCGGACCACGATGGACCACCCGGCCCGTGCGGCGTGCTGGACGAGCGTGAAGAACAGGCCGCCCAGCGAGAGGGCCAACCAAAACATCACCGAGGTCAGATACGAGAACCATGCCTTGTGGACATCGGCGCCCGCCGAGCTCGCGGTCGCGACGGCGATACCGAGACCGGCGATGCCGACCACGGCTCCGATCACCGGGAGCTTGCGCCACAGGGCGCTGTCGGCGATGTGGATCTGCTCGTGCCGGACCAGAGGTCCGTGTCTTTCGTGCGCGCTCACTGACCCCTCCTGTCGGCTCCGCCGGGAGCATCGCCACCCGCCTGGTGGCTGACTTGTAGGGCCCGGACGAAGGCCGCGATGGCCCAACGATCGTCGACGGGGACTTGCGAGGCGTAGGGCAACATCTGCCCCTTGCCGAACGTCATCACGCGATAGAAGTAGCCCAGCGGTGCCGGATACAGCTTCTGCATGTGCAGATTGACCGGGGCGACCGTCATGCCGCCGGCACGGCGAGCCGCGGGGCCGTCACCATGCCCGGTCGCGCCGTGACACGGTGCGCAGAAGATCGCATAGCGCTCCTCGCCGCGTTCGAGCAGGGCCGCGTCGAGCTCCATGCCTTCGGGCAGGCCGTCGGCCACGGTTCCGTCGAGCGCGAGCCCTCGGAAGCGGTGATCGTCGTCGTCGAGGTGCCCGACGGCGACCGTTCCCGCCGGAGGCGTCCGCATCCAGCGACCGTCGGCGAAGAAATCGTTGTGCTCCTGCGGATCACCTCTGTCCTGGAAGTCCATGTTCTGTTGGAGGTGGACGGGAGGGTCTTCGGAGCGGTTGCCCTGGCAACCGGCGAGCCCCACGAACAGGGCTGCGGCGGCCGCGGCAGCCTCGAGCTGGCGTCGGTGGGTCATCAATCCTCCACCTCCTCCACCGCGATCGCGCCGGTGGATTCGAGCAGCGCACGGGTCTCTTCGGGGTCGAAGCGGGGGTCGCGCGCCTCGATGGCGATGAAGAACTTGTCGTCGGTCGCCCGCTCGAAGCGCTTGGAGTTGAACAGCGAGTGGTAAAGCTGCGGGAGCTTGTTGAGCCCGAGCATGCCGAAGACGGCACCGAACGAGCCCAGAAGGATCCCGAGTTCGAACGTCACCGGGACCCAGGCCTGATAGCTGTTGTACGGCTTGGCCGAGATGATGATCGGGTAGTCGATCGCCGAGGTCCACCACTGCAGGAGGAACCCCAGACCTGCCCCCGAAAACCCCATCACGGCGACGATCCAGGGGACCAGCGAGGGGCGGATCCCCATCGCACGGTCGAGACCGTGGACCGGGAAGGGGCTGTGGGCATCCCACAGCGCGTAGCCGGCGTCCCGGACCTTCTCGCACGCATGGTAGAGGTCCGCCGGAGTCTCGTACTCGGCGAGCAGCCCAAAGACCTTCGGACGCTTAGCCATTGTCCTCGTCCTCCTTGCCGCCGTCCGAGGTGTCGTCCCGTGTCGGGGGTGGCGTGAACAAAAACACCTTGTCGCCTCCGCTGCCGGCCGCGTCCTTGGCGGCGACCGGGCCTGGAGCCTCCTCCTTGGCGGCCTCGGCCTTTTCGGCGTCCGCCGCCTTCTCGGCTTCGGCCTCCTTCTCGGCCTCGGCCTCCTTGGCTTCGGCCTCCTTGGCTTCGGCCTCCTTCTCGGCCTCGGCCTCCTTGGCTTCGGCCGCCTTCTTGGCTTCGGCCGCCTTCTTGGCTTCGGCCGCCTTCTTGGCTTCGGCCTCCTTCTCGGCCTCGGCTTCGCGCGCCTTGGCGGCGTCCGCCCCGACGACGACCTTGGCCGATCCGCTCGTCGAGACCTCCTTGGGTGCCGTCGCGGTCTCTTCGGCGGCGTCGTCGTGCCCCGAGTCCACCACGCCGCTGGCCGTCCGATCCGCGGCCTCGTCGTGGGTGGGCTTCTTCTTGTCGGGGTCGACGTAGTGGGGATTGGCCTCCGGCATCACGCTCTTGGCCTCCGCCATGGCGACCACCGGCAGGTAGCGCAAGAACAGACAGAAGAGGGTGAAGAACAGACCGAAGCTACCGATGAGCGTCGACCAGTCCCACAGCGTCGGCGAGAAGTAGGCCCAGCTCGAGGGCAGGAAATCGCGGTGGAGCGTCACCACGATGACGAAGCGCTCGAACCACATGCCGATGTTCACGAAGATGCTGAGGATGAACAGGGCGGTCGGGCTGCGACGGATCCTCTTGGACCAGATGAACTGCGGCGTGATGACGTTGCAGCTCACCATGATCCAGTACGCCCAGGCGTAGGGGCCGAACGCGCGGTTGACGAAGACGAAGACCTCGTAGGGGTTGCCGCTGTACCACGCGATGAAGAACTCCATGCTGTACGCGTAGCCGACCAGGCTACCCGTCAGCAGGATGATCTTGGCCATGTTCTCGAGGTGCTTGATGGTGATGATGTGCTCGAGATGAAACCACTTGCGCAGTGGGATCATCAGCGTCAGCACCATGCCGAACCCC
>CAZYSW010000601.1:0-3609 GCA_964650105.1 uncultured Nannocystaceae bacterium | reverse complement strand
CGATCTGCGAGGCGGTTGAACAGCGTGGACTTGCCCACGTTGGGGCGGCCCACGATCGCCACCAACGGCGCGCTCATTTCCCCTCCGGCTCGCGGTATCCGAGGCGCTCCAGCTTCTGGGGATCCTTGGTCCAGTTGTGGGCCACGCGAACCTCCAGCCGCAAGTCGCAGGGACGACCGCTGAGGTTCGCGATGCGCTGGCGCGCCCCGCTGCCGATCGCCTTGAGCCGGCTCCCTCCCTTGCCGATCACGATGCCCTTTTGGCTCTCGCGCTCGACGTAGATGGAGGCCCGGACCGCGTCGCGATCGTCGCGCTCGCGCCAGGAGTCGACGACCACGGCGCAACTGTAGGGGAGCTCCTGGCCGAGGTGCTCGAACAGCTCGGCGCGGATCAGCTCGGCCGCGTGCCAGCGCATCTGACGATCGCTGAGCTGCTCGGGCTCGTAATAGCGGGGACCTTCGGGCAATCGGCTCACGACCTCCCGCTCCAGCACGTCGAGCCCCTCGCCCTGGATCGCGGCGACGGGGACGAGCGACGCGAAGTCGTGCTCGCGCGCCCAGGCGTCGATGACCGGCAACAAGAGATCGCGGCTGCCCAGGCGATCCATCTTCGTCAGCACGAGCACGATTGGGTGGCCGAGCTCGGCCACCGTTTGCAACCCCTCGCGCGCCACCTCCCCGGGGCGCCAAGCCTGCGCCATCTCGGCGTCCTCCAGCGCCGGCACCTCGGCGAGCAGAAGGACCAGGTCCACGTCCCGAGCACCGCGCACGGCCTCCTGGACCATGAAGCGGTTGAGTGTCGAGCGGGCCCGATGCAGCCCCGGCGTGTCGACCAGGACCACCTGGAAGGTCGGGCGCGTCCAGATCCCGAGCAGTCGCTCTCGGGTGGTCTGCGGGTGCGGCGTCGCGACGGCGACCGGCTCGCCCAGCAACGCATTGAGCAGGGTGGACTTCCCGACGTTGGGCCGTCCGCAGATCGCGACGAACCCCGAGCGGTGCCCCTCGGGCACCGCCCCCCACGACGGCTGAGGCTGGGGTCGGTCGGTCATCGGAACGCGGGAGTTCGGCGGCGACAGGATTTTGTGCAACGCCGCGGCCCCCTGGTACCACCCCAGAAGGTGCCTGCCCAAACCCCAGACGGAGCGGCAACCGGAGCCGCAGCCGCGACCGGGGCCGCAGCCGGAGCTGAAACCGGACCCGGAACGGGAACCGGACCCGGAACTGGAACCGAAGCCGGGGCCGGAACCGGAGCCGAAGCCGCGCCCGAGCGCAGAGCGTGGGCCGATGGGACCGGGGCCGCGTGGGGGCTCGGTTGCGGGGCCCTGGGTCTGGCGAGCCTGGCGTGGGTGCCCGTGGCGCTGTGGCCGGGGTGCGATCTTCCCGCGTGGCCGGGGGCCAGCGCGGGGCTGTTGGCGTTGGCGCTGGCCTGGCTTCCGGGACGCGTCGGCTGGCGTGCCGTGGGCACGCTCGCGGGTTTCACCGGGGCGGTCTTGGGGGTCGCGCAGATCCTCGTCCTGTGGCTCCCCTCGTCCCTGATCTCATGATCAGACATCCTACATGTAGGATATTTGCATTCATCGCCCCTCGCGCGCGATGCTGCGCCCATGGTCGCCCTTCAAGAGCGCCGTGGCGCCGCCCGGATCGACAAGGTCTTTCGCGTACTCCTGTGCACCGACGAAGGCGGCGACCACTGGTATGTCGCTCGCAACATCTCGGCCACGGGCATGTTCGTCGAGATGAGCGATCCGATCCCACTTCGGACCAAGGTCATCGTTCGCTTCCAGTTGCCCGACGACGACGTCTCGATCTGCGCCATCGCGCGGGTCCAAAACCACTACTACCTCCAGTACTCCGACGCCGAGGGCCTGCGCGCCATGTCGGGCGTCGGCCTGCGATTCCTTCGATTTCTGCCCGAGGTGGGGACCATCGTGCCCGCCGAACGGCTGCACTGAGCTCATGACGCGCACCTCGATCGTCGCCCTCGGTCTCACCCTCCTGCTCGGCGCCTCGTGCTCGCGCACCACCGAGGTGGAGGTGACGACCTGGGTCGGTGCCCCGCACACGCGCGACGACCCCGAGGCACGGCGCGAGAACGCAGCGGCGGTCCTCGCCGCGGCGTTGCCCGCATGGTTGCGAGAAGCCGGCGAGCGAGCGCGTCACCAGCACACCGAGGCGACCACCGTCACCCATCCCCCGACGAACGCCGACGAGCTCGCGTCGCTGATCGAGACGGTGCGCACCGGCCCCCTCGACGACCTCGGGGGCCCGGCTCGCCGGATCGCGGCGGCCGACCCCGCCGTGTGGCCGCAGATCCGCGAGGCCCTGCTCGCCGAACGCAAGGCCCCCAAGGGCGACTACCGCTCGGTGCTCGACGCGATCGGTGGCGACGTGCCGAACCGCTACGGCCACTTCGCGCGCGCCTGGAAAAGGGCCCACGGTTATCGAAACGTCAAGCTCTCCACCGATTGGTTCGAGGATCTGCTCGCGTTGCCGCGGGGCAAGGTCGCCCCCATGTTGCTGCCCGTCTACCGCGACTGCGTGCTGCAGACCGCCCTCTTGCACGCCGCCTCGCAGATCGGGCGCGTTCCTCACCGCACCGCGGACGTGGTCGACACGTTGCTCGAGACCGCCTACGCCCACCAGGGGACGTTCCGCGACGAGGTCGGACGCGCGATCGTGGCGATCGGCGACGAAGCGGTCCCTCACTTGATCCGCCGCAGCGTTCCCCCGCCGGACGCCCGCGAGGACGACCCCGCGGTGCAGCGCGCCGCCTATGCTCGCGTTCAGCTCGACGCGATGGATCGCTTCCATCCGCTCCGCGCCACCGAGGCGGTGCACGACGATCCGCGCCTTCTGGCCGCGGTCCTGTCCGCCTATGGCGAGGTCAAGCCGGGCGATGCGGCCGATGTCCTGCTTCAGCACGCCGACAACCCCACGCCAGCCGTGCGCGAGGCCGCTCGTCGAGCCTTCGAGGCGTACGTGACCGGGCCCCCACCGAAGGCCAACCGCAAGACCGTGCGGCTCATCGGGGGTGGCACCGGCCAGGCGCTCGCGTCGCTGACGTACCGCCAGCGGGCCGCCATGAGCATCCGTGAGCGCCTCGGTCGCGAGGCCCTCGTCCTGCTCGAGCCCCCGTGCGATCCGATCGCGGAGGATGGCACGCCCGACGCCGTCTGCGAGGGCCAGCCCGCGCGCCTGACCCGAGCCTACTTCGCCTGGCTGGACCTCCGTCGCGAGATCGGGGAGCGCGAAGCCATCGATCGCGCGCTGGCGGCTCCCGATCCACGCGTCACCACCGAGATGCTCGATCGGCTGCTCGCGATCGATCCCGGCCTCCGGCACGCCGACCGCCTGGTGCCCTTCTATCGCCAGGAGGGTCGCCGCGCGCTGGCCAATCGCGACCTTGCCCGCGCCGCGCAGCAGTTCCGCAAGGCCGCCATGCTCTTGCCGCCCGACGCCCAGGACGACGCACGTCGGCTCCGCGTCCAGGCGCTCCTGGCCGAAGCCGCGGTCCCCCAGCTCGATCCCGCCGGCCGCCACATGCTCCTGCGCACCGCCGGAGAGCTCGCCCCCGAAGACGAGCGCATCCAGGCGCTGGTCGGCAAGCTCG
>CAZYSW010000600.1:0-3611 GCA_964650105.1 uncultured Nannocystaceae bacterium | reverse complement strand
GCCCCTACGCGGCATTCTCGGCCTCTACGCCGCCCACTCGAATTCCCGAAGCCCCAAAAAGGGACCCGTCGGCCGTTGCGTCTTGGGCCGCGCACGCACTCGCCTATGTCTCGGATGGGCGCGAGACGCAGATGCGAAGTGCCCTAGCAGAGACGCTTTTGGCGGCCGGACTTCCCAGAGACGCGTGGAACGTCAGCCTGGGATGCCTTCGTGATACCGCATGCAACGACAGGACCCGCGTGATTCACCAGAAACGAGGATCCCCACGAAGTTTCGAGCGAGACAGGCGCCGGGATGAGCGCGAGTTCGCAGAGAAAGCACGAAGGACGTGCTTTCGCGAGCGGATCCGGTTGGTGATGCCGCTGATCTTTCCCTACTGCGCGGGAAGAATGGGGAATCGCTTCGAGGGGGCGCGGGCCACTGGTCGTCAAATTCTGATCGATGACCTGTCGGCCTTGCATCGAAGAGTTCCCGGTGATTCAAGACGTCATGTCAAGTCGTGCATTCGCAAGGATTCGTTCCGTCTTCGTCAACGCTGATGATCCTCCGGACGAGGCAGAGGAATGGCTCAGGGCAAGAGGCTGTGACTTCGAAACGTATTCACTCTCCGAAAGGGGTACGAAGGAAAGTCCGTTGCGAGTGAAGCCGACGACATGGCTCCTAATGGATGGAGCGATCGTCTTTAGAGTGGAAGGTGCATCGAATCCGCTGTGGTTGGCGAACGAGTACCGCTGGCGTGTGGACTACCTTTTGAATCGTAGAAGACGCTAGCAGGCCGTGGTTCCACTCGGTCACCATTTCATGCAGCCGAGCGTGCCGACCCATCGTCTCGGACGCAGCGGTTTCTTGGGGGGCGGTCTGGCGGCAGGTCACGTACCGGCCGAGTTCTCGATCCGGGAACCTCGAGGGCAGCAAGCGATACTTGTCCTCGCCGAAGTTCAGGTCGAGGCCCTTCATGGGAGGCCACCTCCGCTCGAGGAGGCTCGGGCGACGCAGGGCGGGGTGGGATGTGTCGGGGGCGGACTTGTGGTCAGGCAGTCTGCAAGGGCGTGGGTTGGGGCGGGGGCTCGCTCGTGGTGAGGAGGGGGTCGCCGGTCGGGGGTGGGAGCTCGGTCGTGGCGAGGAGGGGGTCGCTGTTCCGGGGTGGTTGCCGGCGATCTCGTGGTCGGTCGCGTCTGTGGGTTCGAGGCCCCCGGTCGTGGCTCTGTGAGCGGAGGTGTGGGGGCTTGGGGGCCGGGGCGGACGGATGCGTCTTCTGCGGGAGGGCGCAGGGGGGCGACGGGGAAGGTGGGTGCGGTATTCTCGGTCCATGCGACGCGCTTGGATCTTGGTGTGGGGACTGGGGGTCCTCGGGGGGATGTCGATGTCGTGCGGGGGCGGGTCGGGCAGTGACTGTCAGGTGGGCAGCCTCGATTGCATGTGCATGCCGGGTCAGGGTTGCGATCCGGGGCTGACGTGCGTCGGCGGCTTTTGTCGTGACGACGACGGCGGCACGACGGGCGGCGGGACCGCCAGCGCAACCGCCAGCGAGACGCAAAGCCCGACCAGCGATCCGACGAGCGCCGACAGCGATCCGAGTGCCACCGACAGCGGAGTCGACACGACGACGGGGAGCGAAAGCGGCGAAGACACGATGGAGCTCAAGCTCGACGTCGGCAGCGCGAGCGATCTGCCGATCGGTCGATGCACCGAAACGGGCTGCAAGGCGGTCGACATGCTGTTCGCGCTCGACAGCTCGCTGTCGATGTCCGAGGAGATCCAGGCCCTGGCCGCCAGCCAGGCCTTTTCGGCGATCATCGAGGACCTCGAGGGGTTGAACTGCGGCAACATCGAATACCGAATCGGGCTCACCAACGACAACGACGGCGGCTTCATCGGGTGGAACGGAAAGCCGTGGTTCGACTCGACCGAGATGACCGCCCAGGAGATCGCGGCCGCGTTCTCGGCGGCTGCCAACACCGTGCTCGGCAACGGCGGGACGGCCATCGGCTGCGAGCACGTGCTCTCGTCGGCCGCCGATCTCCTCGCGTCCGACAACACCGGTTTTCTTCGCGACGATGCCCTCCTGGTGTTGGTCCTCGTCACCGACGTGGACGACTACGGCTACTACGACCAGCTCGGTTGGGAGGGGTGCACGGGCGGGTTGTGCCCGTGCAACCTGTTGTGCGCGACTTCGGGACAACCGGTCCAGACGATTCACGACAACCTGGTGGCACTCAAGGGCGGGGACGCGGCCGGCGTGTCGGCCATCGTCATCGCCGGTGATCCCTCGGTGCCGGCGGGCGCGAACTTTTGTGGCCAGCCGGCGAGCTGTTGCGGCAACGGGCTCGAGTGCGGCCAGGCCCATCATGCCCCGCGCCTGTGGGAGTTCGCCGACCTGCAGACGGGCAGCAACGGGTACACGGCGAACATCTGTGCCGGCGCGCAGCAGGTCCCCGCTGCGATCCAGGACGCGCTGGAGAACAACATCGATCTGGCCTGCCAGGCCTTCGAACCGGAGGGTTGAGCGCATGAGAGTGCGACGCTAGTCATCGATCGTGATGGGGATTGCCCTCACGAGTTGCTTCGCCGAATCCGACAAGCTCCACGGCGAAGACTCCGCGAGCGGTGGTGGGTCGTCGGGAACGACGAACGAGACGTCCCCGACCACGTCGGGCGTGGAGTCCTCGACCGGACAAGCCATGACGTCCGAGACGGCGTCGGGCACGTCGACTTCAGGGATCTCGGCGACCTCCGAGACACTGGACACGTCGGGCACGGAGTCGTCCGTCGCCGACGACTCCACGATCGGCGTCGACAGCGGTGACGACGCGTCGGACTCCCGCACGGGTTCGCAACCCTGCGTTCACCGGTTTTTCGTCACGCGACAGGCCTATACGGGCCAGGAGGTGGGCAGCGTGGACTTGGCGAGCCTTCGGTGCCAGATGGAAGCCGATGCGGGCCTCGGAGGCACGTGGCGGGCCGTCCTTTCGGACGACGATCAGGCGGCCATCCTGCACCTGTCGCTGTGCGGTGACGTGATCCTGGGCAAGGAGGGGAACCAACCGGGCCAGGCCCTGGTCGCCACGCAGCAGTCGTGGTGGGGCACGCACAGCGCCCCGATCAACCGGTTCGCGGACGGCGGATTGCTCGACCAGAACATGCCTCCGGTGGTGGTCTGGTCGGGCACGAAGAACGATGGATTTCCCAGCGAGTACAACTGCGAAGATTGGAGCTCGAACTCGAGCGAAGCCTGGGGACAGTACGGTTGGGCCCACAACCTCGGGATAGGATCCTGGATCGCCGACGGCGCTAGGCGCTGTGACACGGAGGCCCGGCTATACCGTCTCGAGCAGTTCTGAGGCGGACGCTTCTCGGGCGCGCGCTCGGGGTGGCCGTGCGTCCGTCCGAGCGCCGTGCGCCGCGGCCCGCCGAGGGGGTTCGGCCGCGGCAATGCGATCGGCTACGCGCGTGGGACGGTCGCCAGCCGGGGTCCGCCGGCAAGGATTTCGCCGGACCGCCGCGGGCGATCGCGGTAGGTATGAGGTATGCCGCTGCTGCGTCTGCCAGTGTCCTCGATCATGACGCCGCACCCCGCGACTGTCGGTCCCAAGGATTCGCTCGCGGAGGTG
>CAZYSW010000599.1:0-3629 GCA_964650105.1 uncultured Nannocystaceae bacterium | reverse complement strand
AGGACTACCGCAGGCACACCTTCGGGCGATCGCGTGGAACACAACGCGGCTCCGCGCGAGGTCCGGCGCTGCGACGCCGGCCGGACCGACGGTGTCGGGTGGTCGAAAGTCAGGGGGCTTGTGCGGCGTAGATGCCCAGGAGGCACATCTCGTTGCCGGTGCCCAGACCGGGGTAGACGGGATTGGTCACGTTCGAGGTGTTCCACTCGCAGGTGACCTCGATGGTGTCGGCAGGATCGAGAATGAAGGGATCCTCGTAGATGAACGCCTGCTGCCAGTGGAAATCCCAGCGGTCGATGTAGATGCCGCAGGTCTCCGTGCCGTCCTCGGCGGAGATGAAATTCACCTGCATGCGGCTGCCGAAGTTGTGCATGTGCGGAAGGAGACCGAGGATCTGCACCTTGCCCCACGCGTCGAAGGGCGGCGGATCGCCGGCGACGTTCCAGTTTCCGAGCCGCTCGGACCACTGCCAGACCCAGGCCTTCTCTCCGGGTGGGATCGTGACCGGACCCGTGAACGCGGTGCGGAGAAACTTGTCGTTGAGCACGTTGACCGCCTCGCGCTCGACCTCGTCGGCCCACGACAGTCGAATCTCGGTCTGGTCGGAGCCCTCGCCGTTGGCGAGGTTGTAGTGCATCTGCAGCACCAACACGTCGCCGGGCTCGAAGCGGATCCCCGTGCCGTCGGGAAAGTTCGTGGCATCGCCCCCGGGGGCCCAGGTCACGGGCGTCCCCTTCGGGAGGATCGCGTCGCCGGCCGCACCGAAGCAGTCCCAGCCCGGTTGATCGGGGCTCGCATCGTCGAGCGCCTGCATGCGCGACTCGTTGGTGCCCCCCAGCGGGTTGCTCGCGGTCTTGTCGACCTGAAAGCCCACCAGGTGGTGCGTGATCGCGAGATTGCCGGGAACGACCTCGAAACCGACGAGGTATCGCGGCTCGGTGAACCCGGGGTCGAGCAAGAAGCACTGGTAGTCGTCGAGTGGCCCCGCGTCGTCGGGGATCGGGACGTACTCGGCCGGCGTCGTGTAGCTGCGGACGTCCGAACCCTCCAGCACCTGGGGCGCGGGCACCTCGGGCGCGGGCGTGTCGGGATCGCCCTCGGGGGCACCCGCATCCGACCAGCGGCGGAACAGCGCGATCTCGTCGTCGGACAACCAGCGGGCGTTCTCGAAGGTGTTGCAGACGCCGGAGTTGTCGGCGTTGAACGGCGGCATCGTCCGATGCTCGACCGTGACGGCGATGAGAGGCGCGAACTGGGCGGCCACCTCGTAGTCCATGACGTCGAACGGGCCGATCCCGTTCGGCGCGTGGCAGCCGGCACACTGCGCAGCGAGGACCGGACGAACGTCTTCGTAGTAGGTGGGCGCGTCGGGGTCGACCGCCATCGTGGTCGACCCGTCGGCGGTGTCGGACCCGGTCTGCTCGCCGCCGGTCCCGTCGGTTCCCTCCTGGCCGCTCGGCGTGGCGTCGTCGTTCTTGCAGCCGGCGACGAGAAGCACGGACAGTAGCGTGAAGCGGATCGAATGCACGGCAGATTCCCCCAGGACCCCACGACCCCACGACAGGGCCGATACGAACGGTGTACCCGGAGTGCGGGCCGCCGCGCCAGCCCGGGGCCGATCGGGCGCTCGTGCGATTGCTCGGTGTTCGTCGAGACACCCGCGGCCGCGCATGCGACCGGGCCACACGCACCGCCCCCG
This sequence comes from uncultured Nannocystaceae bacterium, assembly GCA_964650105.1. Classification (GTDB taxonomy): domain Bacteria; phylum Myxococcota_A; class Polyangia; order Nannocystales; family Nannocystaceae; genus CAZYSW01. Next base: position 1,930 of record CAZYSW010000599.1, on the reverse strand, counting down.
TCCCGCCGCGAGAGGAGGCACCGTTGCGAGATCAGCGCGTCGGGGGGAGCCGTGACGTCGGGCCCCCGGACCGAAGTCGCCGTGCATGGCCTGTCGTGCACCGGCATCGGCGCGTCCGGTGTCGCGCAAGACCGGACCTCGGCCGACGAGCGCGACATCCGGCGGGTGCCGGCGACACGATCGATCGAGCACGCGAAGCCGGACATGCGTCGAGAGGGGTTGCGCGATCGAGGGTTCGGACTCACGGTTTGCCGGCAGCCGTTCGTCGGTTCGCGGCCGACGGCTCGAGGACGATGCAGAAGACCCACCCCGACTGGAACGAGCGCTACGCGACGGACGATATCCCCTGGGACAGCGACCAGCCCGACCCACACCTGGTGGAGGCCGTGCAATCGGGCCTGGTGGTGCCCGGACGGGCCCTGGACGTGGGGTGCGGAACGGGAACGAACGCCGTGTGGCTCGCCTCGCAGGGCTTCGATGTCGTGGGCGTCGACGTGTCGTCGCGCGCGATCGAGCGGGCCCGGGCCAAGGCCGCGGAAGTCGCCGACCGTTGCCGGTTCGAGGTTCTGGACTTCCTGTCGGAGGAACCACCGGGCGGGCTCTTCGACTTCGTGTTCGACCGCGGCTGCTTTCATGTGTTCGACGAAGCCGCCGATCGGGCTCGATTCGCGGAGCGCGTCGCGGCGGTCTTGAAGCCGGGTGGCAAGTGGTTGAGCCTGATGGGCAGCACCGAAGGGCCGCCGCGCGACCACGGGCCACCACGGCGTAGCGCACGGGACGTCGCGGAGGCGATCGAGCCGTCGCTGGAAATCGCGCTTCTGCGCGCGACCGAATTCGCGGCCAACCTGCCCAGCCCCGCGCGGGCGTGGCTGTGCGTGGCCCAACCGCGGTCCGTTCCGGCTCAACCCTCGACACGCCGCGACTGAACCCGCACCTCACCGAACGTCGAGCCGCGGCCCCCGCCGCGAGAAGATCCGTCCGAGTTTCGCACCCGCGCGTGATCGGGACGGGCGCGCGTGTCGTACCCGTGGGGATGCACCGACCCGTTGAAGGCTGGAGCCGATCCGTGCAGGCTCACCCCGTGGGGGACGTCCCGCCCTCCGACGACACCACGCCGACGAACGCTGGCCGCGTTGCACGATCGCCCGAACATGCCCGTCCTTCGCTCGGATTCGCGCCTTGTCGGTGCCGACGACGTCGTCCACGAGACGCGCGACGTCCACCGAGGGTTGCCGGGTGAATCGATGCGAGGGTCGACGCGCGGCGACGACCACCCGTCGTTCGTGCCCCCACCGACGACCAAGGGTCTGGAACGCGAGTTCGGGGTCAGTCGTTTGCTGCACGCGCTGGGGTTGGGCGAGCCCGCGACACGGTGCGACCGGTACGTGCTGCAGGAAAAGCTCGGGGAGGGGGCGATGGGCATCGTGTACCGGGCGTACGATCCCGAGCTCGATCGCGAGGTCGCCATCAAGTTGCTACGCGAGGGGAGCCATGCCAACAGCCAGGCACGGCTTCGTCGCGAAGCACGGGCGTTGGCCCGGCTGAACGATCCGCGCGTGGTGCAGATCCTCGCGATCGGCGAGGAGTGCGAGCAGATGTGGATCGCCATGGAGCTGGTGCCGGGCGAGACGCTGGCGGAGTGGGCGGCCAGGACCGCCGGCGAGGACGCGCGGGCACGGACCGGGCGAGCGATCGAGATCTTGATGGAGGCGGGCCGGGGGCTCGCCGCTGCGCACGCGCTGGCGCTGGTGCACCGCGACTTCAAGCCCGCCAACGTGCTGCTCGGCAAGGACGGCCGCGTGAAGATCGCGGACTTCGGGCTGGCGAAGCGGATCGGGTCGGCCACCGACGAGAACGTCACGCCGGCGAACAACGAGGAGGCGACCTTCGGATCGACCGCGATCGCGGGAACGCCGGCGTACATGGCCCC
>CAZYSW010000598.1:0-3640 GCA_964650105.1 uncultured Nannocystaceae bacterium | reverse complement strand
CTGCCGGTGCCTGCCTGCGACGTCCCGGCCGAGGCCGCGGGTGCGTCGTCGTTCACCGCCGCTGCATCGGTGTCGGGCCTCGGCTCTCTGGCCTCGTCGGCGGCGACCGATTCGGCCGACCCGTCGGGCTCGGCCCCTCGTCCCTCGGCCGCGATCGCGATCGATAGGACCCCGGCGGCGAAGCTAGGCAAGGCTCTGGCCATGGACGCGTCCGTTCATATCGCACCTGCGCGGCAAGCGGTAGGGTCAGACGTCCGCCGGGGGGTGGTCCGGGGCCCCTCGGGGGCTCCCCCCCGATCGGAGCGCATGTAGGCCGCCCGTAGAGCCACGATGGCGCGGCCGCGGCCGCGACGGCACACCGGAGGCGACGGGCAAAGACGCCCCGTCAGCCCGAGCCGACGGCCGAGCGGTGCTATCCTCGACACTCTCGCCTTGGAGGACGTTTCGTGAGAATCGGCTTTTGTGGACTTCTTTTCGTGAGCCTGGGTTTGGTCGTGCCCACCGGGTGCGGGGACGACGACGATACCGGGGCCGACGCGGCCGGGACCGAAGGCTCGGGTGACTCCACCGCGGCGACGGGCTCGACCACCGGTGACATGACGACCGGGAGCACCACCGCCGCGGACGCGAGCGCCGACGGGAGCGACTCGTCCTCCTCGACCGGCCCCTCCGAGGTCGCGATGGCGGGCAACATCCAGGACTTCCTCCTCGGAGCCCCGATCGCCGGTGCGTCCATCTCGGTGTACGACATGCCGGGGCTCGAAGCGGTGAGCGACGCGGACGGCAATTTCTCGGTCGGACCGCTCGCGCCCGACACGGAGATCGCGTTCGTGGTCGCGCCCTCGGCGGGCGATCCGGACGAGGAGATCCCCGCCTACGTGGGGGCGATCATCCCCGACCGAACCGGCACCGAGGACCGCGACGACGTCCAGCTCAGCCAGGTCCAAGAAGCGACCCTGCAGATGCAGATCGATCTGCTGATGTCTCAGATGCCCGAGGAACCCGATCCGACACAGGGCGTGGTGATCGTCCGCTTGGTGAACGGGACCACGCTTCAGACCGGCAACGTCGAGGTGACGATGGACCCGCCGCCGGCGGCCGACACCTACTACGCGCCGGACTCGAACGGTTCGCCGGTGCTGAACTCACAGACCATCGCCTTTTCGATCTTGCCGGTCGTGGTCTACTTCAACCTGCCCGACAGCGATCCCGACGCCATCACGGTGACGGCGACGCACCCGGTTCGCGAGTGCAGCACCGATCACACCCTGTTCCCCGTCCTGGGCGGTCACATCACCCTCGTGGATCTGAGCTGCGTGTGACGCGAGGCCCGCCCCGGTCGCGGATCACTCGCAGGCGTTCGCGTACTCCTCGCATCCAGGCGCGGACTCGTCCTGGATGTAGAGGATGATGCAATCGATGCAGGGGTCGATGAGGGCGCCGGAGCCACCACCGCCGTCCGAAGTGGAGCTGCTGCTCGAGTCACCGGTCGAGGTGCCCGTGTCGTCGGTGCCGGTCGCTCCGCTCGAGCACGCGCCCAACTCCTTGCACTGGTCGCTGGCGCAGTTGATCAATCGGAGGAGGTCGACCGTCTCCGAAACGGTGAGCTTCTCCTCGACGCAATCGATGAGGCACGACAGATCGGGCTCGGGATCCATGCTCAACCCGAGTTGCACCCCGCAGGCCACCATGCACGCGATGGCATCCTCGCAGGTGAACGGCGGCGTGCCGGTCGAGCTCGACCCCGGGAGGTCACCGGTGGTGTCGGTGCTCGTGCTGGTGGTGGTCGTGGTGGTGTCGTCCTCGCCCGTGGTGCCGACGGGCGGTCCCTGAAGCTTCTGGTCCGAGTCGAAGCAGCTCGCCGAAACCAGGGCCGCGAACGCCAGCGCCAGGCCCGACGAGCGCAGGCCTTGGACATCGACTCCTGACGGCCGAGCACGCACCGCGCAACGGTAGCTCAAAACGGCCGCGCGCACGAAGCCCCCGCGTCATCGAGGGCTTCCTCCCGGAGACCACCGAGGGCAGCCCGGCTCGGTCGGGGGCGTGGCGCACATTGCGAGCACCCGTGGGGCCCGGTTGCCCGCCGTGCCCCCGGCGGGCATCCTGAGGTGGCGCGCGCTCGAGGAGCGGTTCGCGGAGCTTGCCCATGACCTTGCGCATGACCCCCGCCCTGGTGGCGCTCGGCCTGCTCGCCGGGGCCGGCGGATGCCGCGGTGAGGACGTCTCCTTCGATTGCGACAACCAGAAGATGAAGTTCGAGCGGATCGCGGCCAAAGAGCAGCAACCGCTCTTGGACGAGATCCCCAGCGCGGGCCCCTACCCCGTCGCGCTGCAGATCAGCGAAGAGGGCCTCAACCGCTTGGTGGCGGGAATCATCGACGACGAGGTGCCCTTCGGGGGCACCCTCCCCTTCGGCCTTCTACCGACCGGGCCGGGGGAGGCGACGTTCGAGGCGACCAGCGTCCCGACGCTGGAGATCGCCGACGTGCCGCGCTGCCCCAACTGCGTGCTCCTGAAGGTCGACTTCGGGGTCGAGCTCGACTCGCAGGGCGAACCGCTGTCGAGCGGCGTCGGCTTCGTCGAGCTCGCCATCCCGGTGGTCCTCGAGGCCGACGAGGCCGCGGGCACCACCACCGTCGTCGCCGACTACCCGAACGTCTTCATCCACGACTGGAAGCTCTCGGTGTTCGGGTTCGACTCGGAGACCCACGATACCATCGCCGGTGCGCTCAAAGTCCTGATGGAGGAGGAGATCGCGGGCAAGTACGACCGCGTCGATCTCCTCACGCTCGGGTCGTGGAACATCGGTGCGGGGAACGTGAAGATCGTCGCCCGCGAGCTGCAACTGAAGCCGGACTTGCACAAGATGGTGCTCGGCATGCACTCGAACCTGCCCCTCCCCGAGGGTGCAGGGCTCGATCTGTCCGCGGAACTGCCCGAGGGCGTGCCGATGAAGGTCACCATCGCCATCCCGCTGATCCAGGCGATGACGTATCAGATGTTCGCGGAGGGCGAGATCCCCCGCCGCTACGACGAGGAGGGCCAGGCCGATCGGCGCGGCCTGTACGGGGTCACCGTCGATCACATGCGGTCCCGCGCCGGCGCAGCGAGTGCGCTCGAGACCCAGTTCCGGGTGTGGCGTATCGGCGAGGGCTACTGTGGCTTCGCCACCTTCCTCATGGGGCTCACCTTCGACGTGAACGACACGATGACCGGGGTCGTCGTCTCGGCCGGTGCCGCGGTCTACCAGCCCGACGAAGCGAAGGAGGGGATCGGGCCCGCGCTCGAGGAGGAGGAGGAACTGGTCGAGGAGAACCAGGACCTCGTCGACACCTTCCGGGCGGAGCTCACCGAACAGGTGGGGAAGACCCTCGCCTACGACGATCTCGACGTGGAGGGCAGCGTGATCCTGTTCACGACGCTCGAGGCTACGGTCGACACGCAAGGCGTGCACACCCTGCTCGACTTCTTGGTGCTCGCCGAAGCCTGAGCGACCGCGCCGGTGGTCCGCGAGGAGCAACGGCGCACCGACCCGGTACGGGGCAGTCCGCCGGGTCGCGGCCGAGCCTGCGCGTCCCCTCGCGTGCCGCCCTTGCCCCGAGGCGGACGCGAGTCCGACCGAGGCCCGGGCGCGCCGGCC
>CAZYSW010000597.1:0-3640 GCA_964650105.1 uncultured Nannocystaceae bacterium | reverse complement strand
GGTCGGGCTCGTGTCGGCGGTGTCGGCCGAGGTGACGCCCGGGCTCGTCGTGTCGGCCGACGTCTCCGCCGAAGAGGACCCCACCGAAACTCCCCCGTCGGTGCCCGTGGCCGAAGCGTCTTGGCCCGCGTCGGCTCCGGAGTTGGTTCCACACGCGCAAGTCAACGCCACCGTCCAGATCGCGAGGCACGTCCGCATCGTCGCTTCCCCCCCCCGGAGTGGATCACGCCACATCGGGCCGACCGGCGCAACCTCGACGATCAGCCGCAGGGGTTTTCGGAGGATTTGCCCGGTTGGCTCAGCATGTCCGGTGGAATGGTCTCCGGTTTCTCGCCGTGAAATCCCGCCTCGAGCTTCAGATTCGCGGTCGCAGTGGCCTCGAAGTACTCGATGCGCAAGTGGTGTACACCGGGGCTCAAAACGGTCTTGCCGGTCCGCGTGCGGGTCGGGTGGGCGCCCCAGTTGTCGACGATCATCTCGCCATCGACGTACAGACGGCCTCCGTCGTCGGAGGTGAGGCGGAACACCACCTCGGTCTGCTCGGTCACCGCCATGCAGGTGTCGAAGAGCGCCGACCATCCGTCCTTTTCGATCCCGCGCGTCGGCGATCCCCGCTCCCAGTCGAACTCGACCTTGCGGGTGTGCTGGATCTTCGGCTTGCCCTCGAACTCCTTGTTGCCGAAGTACTGGATTCTCCATGGCCCGGTCGGACCGCGAACGAAGCCGAACACCCCCGCCGCCACCATGGCCACCACGATCGCGACCACGAACCAAAGCCCGAGCTTGCGCACCGCTCCCGAGAAGTGGGCTGCGCCGCCCGACACGCCGGACGCCGACGAGGGGCTCGCATCGGGTCCACCGGCCCGCTGGACGGCCGCCCCGGTCTGCCCCAGGGCGAACGACGCCGCATTGGGCGCGCCTGCCGTGCTCTCCGACGTGCTCATGGGGACCGGGGGTGATTCGCCCACGCGGGAGCGGACGATAGCAGCTCCGAGGCCCCTGCGGCGAAGGACGTCGCGCAGAGCCGTCCGGGGCGTTCGCGCGCAGCGACGGTGGCCCGCCGCGGCGCCCTGCGCGGCCGTGGTGGCCAGCGTGCCCCCCTCGGCGTATGAGGACGGCGAGGTGCCCCGCACCGCGACCGGAGAGAACCCCACCGAGACGAGGGAGCCGCGCAGGCGGGCGCTGTTGCGGCTACCGCTGGTCGAGCTCCGTCACCTGGGGAGGTTCGTGCTGCGGGTGCTGGCGGACTTCCGACGCAACAACGGCCTTCTGGTCGCGGGCGCCCTGGGCTACAACACCCTGCTCTCCATCGTTCCGCTGTTCGCGTCGATCGTGGTCGTGCTGTCCCACTTCGTGGACGAGGCGACGCTCATCGGCGCCGTGGATGCGCAGGCCGAAGCGATCTTCCCAGGCCGCGGCGCGGAGTTCACGGAGGCGTTCGAGGCCTTCCTCGATCAGCGAGAGCTGGTGGGCGGCGTCGGCCTGGCGGCGATGCTGTTCTTCAGCACCATCGCGTTTCGGATGCTGGAGAACGCGATGGAGAACGTGTTTCGCCGGAAGCTGCCGCACCGTCCACGTCACTGGATCCGGTCGTTGGTCCTGCACGTCGCCTACATCGTGCTCATCGCTGGGGGCGTGCTGCTGCTCACGCTGACCATGGTGGCGTTCGATGCCTTCCCGGAGGAGGGGATCCAACTGGCCGGATGGACGCTGTTCGGCCCCGAGATCTCGATTCCGCTGGTGAAGCTGCTGGCGTTCGCGGGGCTGGTGGTCCTGCTGTCGTCGTTCTACGGGATCATTCCTCCGGTCCGGGTGCGTATGCGCCTGGCGTTCGTGGGTGGAGCGGTGGCGGCGAGCCTGTGGGAAGGCGTCCGACTGTTGCTGATGTGGTGGTTCGCCAACCTCTCCATCGTCAACGTGATCTACGGCTCTTTGGCCGCGGTGGTGGTGCTGCTGCTCAGCCTCGAGATCGCCGCCATCATCCTCCTGCTCGGCGCGGAGGTCATCTCGACCATCGAACGCAGCCACGAGCACGGGTTGCCCTGGTACGACGCGCCTGCCGAGGAGTAGAATTCGTGCGATGCGGAGCTACGAGGAGCTCGAAACGCTGTGGCAGGCGTCCCCCACCCCGCCGCGGTTTCGCGGCCGCGTGGCGCTCTTGGTGGCCCGGCTCGGCGACGGCGAGCGCGCGACGCCCGACCGCGTCGAGCTCACGACCGCGGAGGGTCTGGTGGGGGATCGCTGGAGCCGGGGTCGGCGACCGAGCCCGGACCGACAACTGACGCTCATGAACGCCACCGTGGCCGAGCTGGTCGGCGCCGGTGTACGGCCCCTGCACCTGTCTGGTGACAACGTGCTGGTGGACCTCGACCTGTCCACCGAAGCGCTCCCCACCGGTACGCGACTTCGCCTCGGGACGGCGGAGGTGATCGTCACGGCCAAGCCGCACCTGGGGTGCGCGACCTTCCTGTCACGCTTCGGCGACGGTGCCTTGCGGTGGGTGAACGACGAAGCACACCGCTCGCGTCGCCTCCGTGGGGTGAACTGTCGCGTGCTCCGCGACGGCGTGGCCGCGGTCGGAGACCTCGTCGAGCACCTCGGTGGCCCATGAGAGCGCCGGAGCACGACGACCCGACGCCCCCCGACCCGGAGCCGGACCTCGAGGCACTGCGCCGCTACCTGCTCTCGGCGTCCCAAGCCTGCATCCGCCCCCCGATCGACCGCTTTCGCCACCCCTGGATCGCGCCCATGCCCCCGTCTCGGGCGACGGCGGAGCTCCTCGACGCGCGACGGACCAGGCAGGACCCGCCCCCGACCCCCACGGCGAGATCCATGCGCATCCCCGACAGCGGTGACGGCTTCGTGTCCGGGGACTACAGCCTGGGGCTGTTCCACCACGACGCCAGCGAGTCGGCGATCGAGCTGGTCCATCACCCCGATCTCCGCGAGGCCGCGTTCGGCTCGCTGCTTTGTTTCTTGGACTGTGCCGAGCCCAACGGGCTCATTCACCGGACCGAGCTGCCTCACAAGGCGCGCGACGCCGAGCCCGCCAAACCCGTGATGGCCCAGCTCGCCTGGCGGGTGGTCTCGGCCTGCGGAGAGACGGGCCGAGAACGCGCCGTCCGCCACCGGGTGCTGCCCCGGATCCTCGCCTTCCTCGAGTGGCTCGAGCAGCACACGATGGGATTGCACGGGTTGTTCACCACGCCATCGTCGCGGGCCAGCGGCTTCGACAACGACATCCTGACCGCAGGGCTACCCGATGGAACCGTCGAAGGCCCCGACACCAACGCATTCATGGTGCTCGAGTACGAGGCCGCGGCCCGCCTGGCCCGTCACCTGGGCGAGGAGGTCCGGGCGGACGAGCTGCTCGAGAAGGCCGATGCGCTCCGCGAGCGGATGAACCGGCTCACCTGGTACGAGGACGAGCGGGGAGGCATGTACGTGGCGCTGCGATGGCGACACGGCGTCGGTAGCCTGGCCGGTGAGGTCGTCGGTCTGCGTGACGGCGTCGGCCCCGAACGCCCGGCCGAGAGCTGGACCTGCCTGCTGCCGTTGTACGCGGGCATCCCGTCCCCGACGCGGGCCGAAGCGATGATCCGACGCCTGCTCGACCCGGAGACGTACTGGGGCCCGATGG
>CAZYSW010000596.1:0-3647 GCA_964650105.1 uncultured Nannocystaceae bacterium | reverse complement strand
CCCCGAGGACCTCATGCGCAGCTACGACGAGTCCGGCGAGATGCTCATGCACCTGCAGGCCACCGTCGACTACGACAAGTTCGCCCGGGCCCTGTCGATCGGCCCGGAGACCATGGTGATGGACTTCCGTCCCGAGCAGCCGATGCACAACCGGTACGCCGTCTCCTACGACTTCCTCTCCCCGCAGGCGGGCTGGGAGGCGCAGACGGTGAGCAAGGTCGTCAACGCCTTCTTCGGCTGGGAGTTCAACTCCGCGGAGATGCTCGTGGCCGGCGACGAGGTCCACCCGATCGACTACGCCAACGCCTGCCCCGACGTCGCGGTGACCTCGCTGCACTACTACTTCCCGTGGGCGATCACCGCGCTCGTCCGGTGGTCCACCTTCTGCCTGGTCACCGGGCGCCGTCCGGTCCTCGACCTGCAGATGCGCCGGTACTTCGAGATCGCGGACGACCCCGACCGGGACTACCCGGACAAGATGCGCGCCTACCGCGCGCTCGCCGACGAGCACTTCGAGACCGAGCGCTACCTGGAGTTCTGCCAGCAGCACCTGTCCCACCTGCCGGAGGCGGTGCTGGAGTGGGTGGCCTCCGACAGGTTCGACCAGATCCTCGTCGACACGGTCCGGGCGACCTACCCGCCGCACGAGCACGACCAGTTCCTGGCCCACTTCCGGGGCCTGGTCGGGCTCTGGGTCAAGGACCAGCGCAACCTCACCGCCGGACCGTCCGCGCAGCCGGAGCGCGAGGGCGAGCCCCTCATCACGGGCAGCATCTGAGCGTCGTGCCCGGTCGGGAACGCGGCGCCTCCCCCAGACGTCCATTCACCGTGCGTAGGGTTCTCGTTCTCGGGTGTGTGCTTCTTCTCGCCGCGTGCGGCAGGTCGGAGGGTGTCGTGGCTGGTGGTGGTGGGTCGCTGGACGACCGGACGTTCGTCTCGACCGCGGTGGAGGAGGGTGGCGGTCCCCGGGACCTCGTCGAGGGGACCGAGATCAGGCTGACGTTCGGCGGCGACGGCAACCTCAGCGCCCGCGCCGGGTGCAACACGATCCTGGGCACCTGGCGGCTCGACGGCGACAGCCTCGCCTTCGGCGGCGGCGGGATGACCGAGATGGGCTGCTCCCAGCCGCTGCACGACCAGGACCAGTGGCTCCTCGGCTTCCTCGAGACCGGCCCCGCGGTGCAGCTGGAGGACGACGAGCTCACCCTCACCTCGGGCGACACGGTGATCCGGCTGCTGGACCGCGAGGTCGCCGAGCCCGACCGTGCCCTGGCGCCCGGTCAGTGGGACGTCGAGTCGCTCTACCTCTCCGGTGACGCGGTCTCCACGCCGCCGGCCGGTGCCACCGCGTCGCTGACCTTCGAGGAGGACGGCACCCTGCTGGTCAACGGCGGCTGCAACAACGGCCGGGGCACCTGGGTGGCCGAGGGCGACACCCTGCAGATCGGCCCGGTCGCGATGACCCGCAAGTTCTGCGCGGGAGCCCCCGGCGAGCTCGAGGCCCACGTGGTCCAGGTGCTCAACTCGGAGAAGCTGACCTACTCCATCGACGCCAACACGCTCTCGAAGGTGTCGTTCAAGTTGCAGAGCGACGACGCCAGGGCGATGGCCGCGATGGCCCCGGACCTCACGCCGCAGGACTGGCTAAGCCTGCCGCGCTTCAACATCTACGCCTACCTGCAGGGATCGAAAGGACCACTCGGCTGGGTCTCCGGCGCAACGCTGCCGCCGCCCAAGCACATCAGCGATCCAGCCAAAGTCCGCGCGCACTCGACGGCTCGATGGGGTGCGGATCCACTGCCCGACGAGCCGGTCACGCCCGACAAGGATCTGCCGATTGGCCGACGTCCGAGGGGGTCCGCATGACGAAATCTGCTCCGCCGATCGCCCACCCGATCGCCTCGACTTCTGGATCTGTTGAGCCCCGTGTTTTGCTGCCAGTTGGGCGGTTACGGGAGTCGACTGACACCGCTCCCGCGGTGCCAGGAGGCGAGCTCCTGGAGGTCGAAGAATGAGCCCAAACAACCGACTCGGCACGCTCAGTGTGGGGCGCCTGCAGTACCTGCTCACGCCGCGCGACCTCGCGATCATTCGGTCGGTTAGAGAGTGGCGGTTCCTGACGACGCGCCAGATCTGCAGCCTCCACTTCGGCGAACACGCCAGCGACAACTCCGCGATCCGCGCCTGCAACCGGGTCCTCAACCGGCTGCGGGAACACCGTCTGCTGCACCGGCTGGAGCGTCCCGTTGGCGGCGTTGGTGGCGGCTCCGCCTCCTACGTCTGGGCCGTCGACGCGGCAGGAGACAGGCTGCTGCGCGCCGACCCAGACAGCGGCTTCACGAAGCGCTCGCGCACCTACCGACCGACGCCGCTGTTCCTCGAACACACGCTCGCGATCGCCGACGTGCGGGTCCGCGTCGAGGCGCTCCAGAAGGCCGGCCAGCTCGAGATCGTGCAGGTCAGCCCGGAGCCCGCGAACTGGCGACCGTACTCGTGGGCGGGACGGGCCAGCACGCTCAAGCCGGACCTCTACCTCGTCATCTGGCAGCGCGACGACGAGTGGCACCGCTACATCGAAGTCGACCGCGGCACCGAGTCGCTGCAGGTACTGGTCGAGAAGAAGGCTCGCGCCTACGAGGAGTACGTCGCGACGGGCATCGATCTGTCGCACCTCGGCGTCGTGCCGCAAGTGCTCTGGCTCGTTCCCGACCAGCGCAGAGCGGATCGCTTCCGCGCCGAACTCGACCGCCGCAAAGACTTGACCGGTCGGCTCCATCAGATCATCACGAACGATCAACTCGAAGCAGCACTGCTCGGGCATCTCGAACAAACCGATAGGGAAGCTCCCCGGGAAGGAGGCATATGAGTGAACAGCAACCAGGAAAACACGAGGGCGAACCGCAGCGCCCGTTCATCGAAGACCTCGCCGTCTCGAGCGACGATCCCGTCGTCCTCGCGCGGTGGGAAGCATGCCTCGCGCAGTGGGGCTACGCGTTCGTCGCGTTCTCGCAGCTGCGGCTGGCCGAACTCTTCACCGACGACGTCACCGATGCCTTCGAGGGCCTTTACGGCGGGAGCTACGACAGCCTCTCGCAAGCGGCCGAGCAACAGGTCGACGCGCTCGGCTGGACCGAGGCGCTCGAACGCCTACGACGCGAGGAAGGCATCGACGATGACCTCCTCGTCTGGAACCACGCGGCAGTCATCGAGCGGCTCGAAAGCATCTACTCATTCCAACGGGCAGGCGATCGCGTGCACTTCTTTGCGAAGTAAAAAGCACAACAAAACGTCCGTCGTCATTAACCACAGAGCGACCGTTGTATTAAGAGCTAAGGCGCGCGAAACCGGGCTTTTCGGCCTCGACTTTATGGCCCTTCGAAGCTATTTTCAGGGGGCCTTACCGGCGCTCAAAAGCCGGTTCGGGATCGGAGGTGCACAATGAATCCAGCTGCCGCAGCGCAGACCAAGCCACTCGCGGTGACCTACCTGCGGGTGTCGACGTCACAGCAGGCCGAGAAGGACGGAGACCCGGAGGGGTACTCGATCCCTGCTCAGCGCGAAGCAAATCTTCGCAAGGCCGAGAGCCTCGGCGCAGAGGTGGTCGAGATCTTCGTCGACCGCGGCGAGTCAGCCCGATCCGCCGATCG
>CAZYSW010000595.1:0-3661 GCA_964650105.1 uncultured Nannocystaceae bacterium | reverse complement strand
AACCGCGCGGCGTCGCGCCGCGGATCGATCTGAAGCGCGCGCGCGAGCGCCCGCTGCTCGCGGGCCGACGACACCGTGGACGACCGGGACGGATCCGATCGCTCGAAGCGGGCGCGCTGCAGGTGCCCCTCGGCGAACCGCTCGGCCTTCCGCAGCGCGGCGACCTGACGCTCGGCCCGATCCGCGTCGCCGTCGGCCAGCGCCGCCTCGACGCCCAGCCACGCGCGCAAGGGGGCGTACACCGGCCCGCTCAGGGGCTCGACCGCGTCAGGCCAGGGGGGGATCCGCAGCCGCGCCTTGTCCGTCCACGACCCGCGCCGGCCCGTGGTGCGGGCCTTCAGCGGCCGGCCGCGGGCGTCGACCGCCCGCAGCAGCACCCACGCCTTCTCGCCGGGAATCGCCGTCGCGATCTGGATCTCGTGGGTTCCCGGACCGGTGGGCACCTCCACCGTGGAGCGACTCGCAGGGAAGCGGTCGGTGCGATCGGTCCGGTGGACCTCCCGTCCATCGACCCACACACGCATGGCGTGCTGCGCCCCGAGATCGAGGATCAAGAGGTCGCCCTCGACCTCGACGAACGTACGCAGGGTCCGGATGCCGGACTGCAGCGTGGGGTTCCAGACCCGGGAGACGCAGGCCAGGCCGACCAGCGTCGCGTCCGGGTCGACCTCGAAGCGGTCGGGGTCCACCCGCGCGAGCTCCAACTCGCCGAGCCTGCCCTGCACTGGACCGACCTCGAAGGCCCGCACGCACCCTTGCGCGTCGTAGTAGGACCGAAAATCCTGGCCGTGGCGCCGGGCGATGCCCGCTCGCACGCTCAGCAGCGGTTGACGGATCTCGAACGACAGACGGGCGAGCGGGAGGCTCTCGAAGAACGTGACGAACCGGGCGTCGTCGCCCTCTTCGCGGCCGTGTTCTTCGTCGAGCCGGCGAGCCGCCACCGCCCCGGCGTGCTGCACGAATGCCGCGTACCGGTCGTGCGGGTCGACGCGCGCGGCCGCGGCGATCAAGGCCATGGCCTGGGTCCGCAGAACCTCGGGTTCGCGGCGTGCGTCGGCGATCACCATCCGTGACAGGCGAGCCGCCGCATCCCCGTCGTTCGCCAGGCGATCGAGGATCTCGATCGCTTGCGGCGTCTGTCCCAGGTGCAGCCAGTGCACGTGCGCGAGCGCTCGCGCCGCGTCGACGTCGTCGGGGTGGCGGCGCAGATGCTCCTGCAACCGCACCACCAGCGCAGCCGGGTCGCCGAGGTCCATCGGCGGCGTGGTGCCCCTTCCGCGGCACCCCGTCGCCAAGACCAAGAAGACCAGTGCGTGTCGCAGAAACGATCGCAACACGTTCACCTCTCCGGAGCGACCTCGAACGTCTGCTCGAGCGTCGCGTCGACCTGCCGCAAGAACTCGCGGAACGCGGGGTACTGATCGGCTTCGATTCTGCGCTTGCGCAGCTCCAGCGTGCTGGAGACCGTGGCGCCCCGATCGGTGCGTTCCACCTCCAGCACGAACCTTCCCATCGGAGTGTCGATGCGCTTGGGGGCCGGCACCTGCGTGAACCGGAACCCCGCCGGCAGCTCGTAGGTGATGCGGTGCGTCTCGGTGGACGGGACGTCCATGACCAGGGCGTGGATACGGCGGTCCTTGCCCGCCCAGGTCGCCGCCAGCTCCGAGTCGCGCCCCAGTACCCGGAAGCGCAGCCGGTCTCCCTCCCGCGTGGCCCAGGTCGGCACGCGCAGGCGGGCTCGCAGATCGACCGGACGCTGGATGTCGTCGATGTCCGGAGCCTCCACCGACTCCACCTCCACCCCGGGGAACACGTCGGCGAAGGCCTTCGCGATCCGCTCCCTGCGTTGCTCCTCGGCGTGGTAACCGAAGCGTAGGGCCGCCGCCGAGGTGCCCCGGATGTTGACGGCGTGCTCGACCGTCGCCGAGCCGGCCGGTTGCAGGCGCACCCGCTGTGTGGTGTGGCGCGTGTTGTGGGAGGCGTCGGTGACGGGGATGGTGCGAAAGTCCGCGCCCTTGCCGTCCTTGATGATCAGCACGCTGGCGCCCTGGTCCCCCGCCGGCAGCTCGTCTGGGCCCGACCACTCCGCGGTGCCGTCGAGATACAGCTCCAGGCTCGGGACGTAGGTGATCGCGTGGTTGAACACCGCGAGCGAGGCCGGCTCGGCGGGCACGTTGCCCTGATCGCTCGTCCGCACCAGCACCAGATTGCTGTCGATGCCGACCTCCTTCAGCATCACTTTGAGCAGGCTGGCCTTGTCCTTGCAGTCGCCGAAGCGCCGGCTGATCACCTCGGTGGTGCGATACGGCTTGTAGCCGTGAATGCCGAACTCCAGGCCCACGTACCGCGTGTTGCGGACCACGTACGCGTAGATGGCCCGCACCTTGGCGGCCTCGTCGGCGTCCGGCGGTAGGCCGGCGATGGCTTCCTTGACCGCCTTGCGGATCTCCTCGTCGACCACGAGCTGCTCGCGCACCAGGTTCCAGTACCAGGTGCCGACCTCGTTCCAGGTGCGGTAGGTGCTCGCATGGAGATATCGGGCGACCTCCGTCCAGCCCGGCATGCCGGGCTCGGGCTGGATGCCGGGGACGTCCTTCTCGACGTGTCGGTACAGCGCGGTCTTGCCTCCGTGCACCAGCCGCTTCTTCACCGGCAGGTTGAAGTAGATGGGTTTGTCGGCCGGCGCCTCGAGGATGTACTCCACGTGACGCATCGGCTCGGTCCCCCGCAGGGGCACGACATCGCCGAAGTATTCGTCGAACATGTTGCGCGCCGCGATGTCGCGCCGCAAGAAAGCGACCTCCAGGGTATCGCCCACCCGCAGGCCGGAGAAGACGACCCGGATCTGCCGCTGGTCGTAGTACATCCGGTACCCGGCCGACGCGAGCGCCACCATCTGGGGCTCGCCGATTTCCTCGATCGTGCCGTCCTTGCGTCGCACCCGGGCGCGACGCACCTCGACGGTGCTCTCGGCGGGGTCGAAGCTCATCGCCTGGACGGCCTGGCTGCGAACGCCCCGATCGTCGACGATGCGGACGATCCGGTGATCGAGGCGCTCGGTCAGCCCGTTGGGCAACACCTTGACCGCGACCCGATGGTGCAAGACCCCCGCGCTCTTGCCCTTCCACGACGTGGGGGTCGGCAGCTTGCCGATCTTCGTCAGGTCCACCGCGTAGCGCGTGAAGAGATCCCTGCCCGCACCCGCGTCCAGCGTGGCCAAGAGGTCGCGGACGTGCGGCTGTTGGGGGTGGAGCTGCAGCGAGCGCTGCAGGGCGGTGATCGCCGCTTCGGTCGCGCCCGTCCGCGCGAGCAGGCGTCCCAACTCGTTGTGGAGCTCGTGATCCTGGGGCGCCAGGGCGACCGCCCGCGCCAGCGAGGCGGCGGCGGCCTGTGTGTCGCCGCTGGCCTCCTGCAGTCGCGCCAAGGTGGCGTGCACCTCGGGCAACCCGGGCGCGGCCTCGACGGCGCGCGTGGCGAGGGCGACCGCGTCGTCGGGACGGCCGAGGTCGAGGAGGATGTCGATGCGCTGGCCCAGGACCGAGGCCGTGCCGCCGCGACGCCGGGCGAGGTCTTCCAGGATGGCCAGGGCCTCCTCGGGCCGCCCCAGCGCGCGCAGCCGCGCGGCGAGCTCGGCCTGCAGGGTCTCCGAAGCCGGATGGCG
>CAZYSW010000594.1:0-3687 GCA_964650105.1 uncultured Nannocystaceae bacterium | reverse complement strand
ATAGCGGCAGACGCGTTCGAGGCGCTTGCGATCGCGGCCATCTACGGTGACGGCGCCGGCACTCGGCGACGAGGAAACCCTGCTCGAAGTCGCCGCAGGTCGCGAATGCCTCGATCTCGTCGCACACGAATCCGGGCAGGGGCCCGGCGTGCATCTCGACGCGCTCGCGAAACGCCGGCCAGTGCTCGCGAATGATGGCCACGGCGTCGCACTCCTGCGTGCTCCGGGGGACGTAGGTCGCGCGCGCGTGACAGGCAGCCACCGAGTTCGTCGATGCTGCTCGCGGGCCGCCCGGCGCCGACAACGAATCACGAGGGTTTGGACTGCGTGCTCGCCGATATGGCCCGCCTGCCGGCCACCTTGTGGCCCGAGCCCGGGCCGCCTCTCGCAAAAGCGCACGCGATCGAGCTCGGGGTCGTAGGCCGCGTACACCGCCTGGCACTGGACGTACGGAATCTCGCGGTTCGCGAGAAGAAGACCTTCGAGAAGGTGGTGCTCGAAGGCGTGGCGCACCATCGACAGCGGGGGAGGGGGACCGCGTGTTCGACGACTGGCGGCGCGACCATCCCGACTGGCGCGTGATCGAGGGCGCCGATCGCATGGCCAACGACCCGATCATCGAGGTGCCGTCGGTGCGGATCGGGGAGCTTCGCGTGGGGCCGGTGTGGTTCACGGCGCGCGCCGATCCGAACTTCCACGAGTTCATGTCGCAGTGGATGGGATCGCCGCGTCGACGGGGCGCTGGGAAAGTCGGCGTTGCGAACCCTGCGGGTGACGGTGGACTATCCCGCGGCGGAGGCCTGCCTGCGGGTGGCGGGATGATGCTCATGTTGCAGTGCAGCATTTCGGGCCGAGGATCGCGCAGGTTGGCTTCAAATCAGCCAGAGCGCCCAATGCAGCCCACATTGCCTGAATAACTCCTTGCTGCATCGCAACATCCACCCTATACCAGCCCCCGGAAGGCGGATGCGAGGGAAGCGACAGCGAGCATGCGTGCGATGGGGGTTGGGGCTGGTGCTCGCGGTGGGCTGCGTCGAGGACGACGAGCTCGGCCGACCGCTCGACGACGGCGACGAGGACGACGGCGCGGCCGAGGGCAAGGCCGACGACGCCCACGCGGCGGTGGCCTCGGTCTGCACCACCGGGTACGGCTACGTCGACTGCCACGCCATCGCCACCACGCTCGACGTCAACGTTGCGCCCTACGCCTTCGACTGGGACGCCGCGCCCGACGGCGCGCTGGTGGAGCGACTGCTCGGCGAGATCGCGCTCGGCACCTTCGGCCCGCTCGACCCCGGGCGGCAGTACGCGATGGGCCTGTCGAGCGGCGGCTACATGTCGAGCCGGCTCGCGGTGGAGTACCCCGGGGAGATCGCCGGGATTGCGATCCAGTCGGGCTCGTACGCCACCTGCATCAGCTCGCTGCCCTGTCCCGTGACCGCGGCCGACCTGCCGCAGGAGCACGCGCCCACGCTGCTGATGGCGGGCTACTGGGACGCGATCGTGCCGCTCTACACCATCGACGACGACGACTACGCGCTCGAGGACAATGGCACGCCCGTGGAGCTCCACGTGGTCGGCAACGCCGTGCACCAGTGGACCTCGCACTCGGCGGGGTGGGTGCTGGCGTGGTTTTCAGGGGCACTGACGGGAGGCCAGCGGTGACGGGCAGCGCGTTCAATCCCGTCGCGTTCCTGTTCGAGCACGGCGTGGCGGATCCCGAGCTCGCCACCGCGTGGGCCGAGCCGTTCGGCACCGACCTGCGCGCGGCGTGGTGGGCGTGTCCGCGGGCGGGATGGCTACTGCGGATCGCGGCGGCCTCGGGGGTGGAGGCGCGGGCGTATGCGCGGGCGAGCCTCGTGGTGGCGCGGCGGGTCGTGGCGCTGGTGCCCGAGGTGCGCGAGGTGATCGGCGAGGACCTGCGGGTGCTCGAGGCGTGGGCCGACGGACGAGCGAGCGACGAGGCGGCGCGGGCGGCCATGCAGCACGCAGGGCGGGAGGCGTCGCGGTGCGCGGGGCGGCAAGGCGATCCGCCGGGTCCCGAGCGCGACGAGCGACTGGCCCGCAGCCTGGCGATGCGCGCGGTGGAGCGCGCGGCCGAGTCGGCGCTGGGGCGCATCACCGCGCGCTACGTGTCGCCCACGGCCGCCGACCTCGGTCGCTCGGTCGTGCGGCTGCGGGGCCTCGATCTCGACGAGCACGAGCGGGGCTGCGTGGAGGCGATCCGGGCGGTGCTACCCGCCGAGGCGATCGCCGAGGGCATGCCGCGGCGACCGGTGGTGATCCCCGAGCCGTGCTACGTGGAGGTGCGCTTCGACGACCCCGAGGCGTGGCGGTTGCTCGCGGCGCTGTGGACCGAGGCGATGGAGTGCAAGCACGCCGATGCGCTGAACGCCGAGGACGAGCGCTGGCAGGCCCTGGCGCCGGCCGGGCGCGTGACCGAGGTTCGGAATGCGCTGGGCTGCATCGCGTCGGGCGAGTACGATCTCATCGCGCCGATCCGCCTCGACGAGCACACCGGGCGCCTGCGCTTCGAACCCCCGGCGTTTCCGTACGGCGGCGTGGCACCGATGGAGTGGCTGGCCGGGGCCTGCGGGGCCAGGGTGGTGGCGGTGGATGACGGCGGTGGTCGGCAGGAACGCGGGTGAGCGAAGGGCCCGTCGAGCCATCGTGGCTCCGGTCGTGAGCATGGGCAGCGTCGAGTCGGCGTCCGTCGAGGGGCGAGGGCGCACGGGTGCGTCGCGGCGCGCGGGCCGTCGAGAGTAGCCGGTTGACGGCGACGTCATGGAGAGCGTCAGACCTGCAAGACTCGGAGCGCTCGGACGAGCTCACCGCTGAAGCGGCGGGCACCGAGGATGCGGACGCGGGTCTGCCTTGCGAGCGCACGACCTGGGCAGCGAAGTCGACGAAGCAGCGACGCAATCGTTTCCATTCCCAGCGCGAGGCCTCCTTGCCGAGGGCGACGAAGGCCATCCACTTGCCGAGGTTCCACGCGAGCCGGGCGATCTGCAGCCACGCCGCGTTCCCGCGCATCTCGGCGACGGGCATGCGCCACGCGGCGATGCCCGAACCCATGCCCTCGATCAGGTTCTCCTGATCGCAGCGCTGGTATGTCGCGTCGACGATGTCGGTGGGCGTCCACTCGCGCGGAAGGTTCGTCACGATGTAGCGGTAGCGCTCGACCTCCCAGAGTTCGCGCTGCCCGTGCTTGCCGCGCTCCTCGTCGATAAGCTGCCGACGCAGGATGAGTCGTGCTCCATCAGGACCCTCGATCTCACCGACGTGCCGGCGCACGAGCTTGAGGTCGGTGTATCCGCGCTGTCGTGCGCGTTGCACATCGACTCCTCCGCCTCATCGCGCAGCAACCACGAAGTCCGCGCGCCTCACATTCGCCCACCGTTCGCCCCCGCCTCGCCCCCGCGACCCGCCTTTCCCCGGATGAAACCCCTTATCCGCCTTATCCGCCCCTTATCCGCACGGTCAACGTCGAGCTCCCGGCCGGCACGCTCGCGGCCTTCTCCCGGGAGACGACGATCGTCGGCGCTCGGGCGTTGGCGCCCGCCCTGCGAGCGCTCGTCGGCGGGGTCTCGCCCCATCGCTCAGAGGGTGCTCACCGATCGGTGAGCACCACCGTGGTGCCCTGATACCAGGCGCCGGAGCAGCTGAAGACCTGGCCGTTGGTGATGT
>CAZYSW010000593.1:2005-3699 GCA_964650105.1 uncultured Nannocystaceae bacterium | reverse complement strand
CAGAAGAAGGAGATGCTCAGCAACTTCTCGAAGGCGCTGAACCGCTTCACCAAGGAGGACCCGACCTTCCGCGTCCACCGCGACGAGGAGTCGGGCGAGACCATCATCCAGGGCATGGGCGAGCTGCACCTCGAGGTCGAGATCGAGCGCATGCGGCGTGAGTACAAGGTCGAGACGGTGGTGGGCGAGCCTCAGGTCGCCTACCGCGAGACCATCACGCAGCCGGTTCACTACGAGTACACCCACAAGAAGCAGACCGGTGGCTCGGGTCAGTACGCCAAGATCGGCGGCGAGATGCGGCCGCTCACCGATGCCAAGCCGGGCGAGCACTACCGGTTCATCGACAAGATCGTCGGCGGCATCATCCCGCGCGAGTACATCCCGTCGGTGGACGCGGGCTTCCAGCAGGCAATGGAGCGGGGACCGCTCATCGGCTTCCCGGTGGTGGACGTGGAGATGGAGCTCAACGACGGTGCCTTCCACGCCGTCGACTCCAGCGACATGGCCTTCCAGATCTGCGCGCGAACGGCCTTCAAGCAGTTCATGCAGAAGGCCGACCCCGTGGTGCTCGAGCCCATCATGAAGGTGGCGGTCGAGACCCCCGAGGAGTTCCAGGGCGCGGTGCAGACCACGCTGATCCGTCGTCGCGGCACCATCGTCGGCTCGGAGGGCAGCGCCGGAATCACGGTCATCGAGGCCCACGTTCCGCTGGCCGAGATGTTCAACTACTCCACGGAGCTGCGGTCGGCCACGCAGGGCAAGGCCGAGTTCACGATGGAGTTCGAGAAGTACGCCCAGGCCCCGCGCAACATCCAAGAGGAGCTGATGAAGCGCTATAAGGACCGCGTGCGCTGATCCGTTCGCGCCCGCGCGTTCGACGGAGCCCGAGGCTTGCGCGGCCTCGGGCTCTGTTCGTTCGGGGGCGGCACGCTCGCGAGCCGTCCTCGGCGTGCTCAACGATCGCGGGCGGCTCGGACCCGCCGAGCGAGATCGTTGCGCGCAGCTCGAACGCGGCGATCGGGCACCGGGCGCTCGAGCAGCGAGGGAAGGATCTCCTCCGCGCGCCGCAAGGCGGGCTCGTCGCCGATGGCCAAAAGCGTGCGAACGAGCTGCTCCTCGACCTGACCCGCAGCCTGGGGATCGCGGGCGGCCTCCGAGGCGAGGGCCTGTTCCAGGGCGTCGCGCGCGTCGTCGTCTCGCCGAGGCACGAACGCCCGGAGCGCGCGGGCGACCGCGAGGTGTGCCCGGACCTCGCCCGGGGCCGCTCGTCGCCAGGGCAGGATTGCGGAGATCGAGCGCGCACTCCACCAGGAGCTGCTGGGCCACGGCATCGTCGGGGTGCCCCGTCGCCGCGAGCCTGGCGGTGGCGTACGCATGCGGGGGCGAAGCCTTGCGCATCGACGTGACGAGGAAGCGAGACGGGAGCGGCTCGGAGGGCGCGACCCGTCCGAAGTGATCGGGATCCGGGTAGCGGCGCACGAGGTATCGCACCAGCTCTGCGTCCAGCGGAGCGTGGATCCGTGCGAGCGCGACCTTCATCGACGCGTCGGCGCCCACGACATCGCCGAGCGCGAGCTCGGCCGTCGAGCGGAGCAGCCAGCCGTCGATGGCCCCCGGCGGGAGCCCCGGGGGGAGCGTGGGGCGCGGCCCCCCTGGCACCCCCGACCCCCCCACCGCCCCCCCGCGCCCCCGGG
>CAZYSW010000593.1:0-1995 GCA_964650105.1 uncultured Nannocystaceae bacterium | reverse complement strand
CGATGCCTCCCAGTCCCCCGCCTCGGCCGCCCGGCGCGCGAGGGCCCGGTGCAGGCGAGCGTCGAGCGGCCGCGCCCGCAGGGCGTTCGAGGGGTCGGCCGTTCCCGACGCGATCGCCCGATCCCGCTCGAAACGAAAGCTGCGGGTACCGTCGAGCGCCCACACCGACAGGCAGCATGCACCCGCCAACGCGACCAGGCCCCACCGCCGCGCCGAAGCGCTGCTCCAGCGCCGCCGCCAGGAGCTCGACAGGGCGCCGGCCAGGGCACAGGCCGAGGCGGCGACACCCAGCATCTCGAGGCCGAAGTCGACCAGGCCCTGCAAGGCGACCGCGAACAGCCCCAAGAGCGCCACCCGCCGACCCAGATGATCGCGGTGCGCTCCGGCCCGATGAAAGGCGTGCAGCCACCAGACGACCATCGCGATCGCGATCGCGCCGCCGAAAACCGGACCCCACTCGACCACCATCGTCACGGGCGTGGTCTCGAGCCGGGTGAAGGTCATGTGGGTGGGGGCGGTGTCGAACGGGGGGAAGACGTCCACGAACGCGCCCCGTCCGAGGCCGAGCACTGGCGACAGGGGCAGCAGCCCCAGCCCCTCGCCGGCGATCCGGGCCTTGATCTCCAGCGAAACGTCCGAGCCCGCGTGGGCCAGCGCTTCGAACTCCTGCCAGGCCCCCTCGCGACTCACCAGCACCAAGAGCAGCAGCATCGCCGCCGCGCCCAGCCACCACGGCCAGGCGGTGGCGCGTGCAGGCTCGTGTCGCGGTCGGGCCCGGACCGCCCTGGCCACGACGACCGCGCTCGCCACCCCGGCGACCAGCCCGGCCACGATCGCACCGCGCGAGACGGTGAGGACGAGCGCCGGGAGCAACACCACGAGGGCGGCGCAGGCCAGGACGAGGATTTCGTCGCGTCGGCGCCGTCGCAACCCACGATCGACGGCGATCGCCGCGGCCGAGAACAGCCCCAGGAGGATCATCGTCCCCTGATGGTTGGGGTTGATGAACGGAGCCCTCGAATGGGACCCGGGGGCGGACGCCAGCTCGAGGGGTCGATAGATGCCGTAGACGGCGTCCGGATCCAAGGCGTCGTGGCCCAGGCCGATCGTGGCCGACAGCCCCGCCACCGCGGCCACTGCCGCGGCGGTCGTCCGCCAGGGGAGTTGAGCCGCGAACACCGTCAGTCCGACGAGGCCGACGAGTCGGCACAGCTCGAGCGCGGTGTCTCGGGGAACCACCGAAAGCCCCGGCCCCGGCGAGACCCCGGTACCCTCGAGCGCCTGCTCCACCAGAGCCTCGAGGCCCGGCGCCACGACCGAGCGCAGGCCCGGGATCGGCATGCACTGCAGCAACGTGATCGCGACCGCGGCGACGCCGATCCAGGCGGCCCAGGGGACCGAGAGCTGCCGGCCGGGCTTTCGCGTCATCCGCAACCACGCCGCCACCATCACGGCGGCGAACGCCGGAACCACCCACGACGGCGCGCCACCGATCGCCAGCATCGGAAGGGCGAGCGCGACGAGCAGGAGGCGTGGGCTCTGCGAGCGATGCCCGGTCGGGTTCTGGTGCCGCAGCCCCGATGCGTCCACGGAGGTTCCTCGGGGCTCAGGCGGACTCGGTGCCCGTCTCCTGGGCCCGGTACGTGTAGTACCCCGTCTCGTAGTCGTAGCGATCGGACCGGGCATCGACCTCGTTGAGCACGACGCCCAGCACGTTCGCGTCACCCTGGGTGAGCTGCGACAAGGCGCGCTGGAGCTCGCCCCGCTTGGTCTGATCGCAGCGGCAGACGACCACGACCCCGTCGACCTGCCGCGCCAGGATCAGCGGATCGGTGACGGGCAGCACGGGCGGGGTGTCGATGATCACGACGTCGAACCGAGCGCGAAGCTCGGCCCACACCCGATGGGCCGCGGGAGACTCGAGCAGCTCCGCGGGGTTTCCGGGAATTTCGCCGCAGGGGAGCACGCGGAGGGTGGCCGGCGCGTCCTCGGGCG
>CAZYSW010000592.1:524-3708 GCA_964650105.1 uncultured Nannocystaceae bacterium | reverse complement strand
GCGAACATCGCCAAGGATTGGGATCAGCAGGTCATCGCGATCGATCCGCAGGCGCTACCGCTCGAGGGCACCGGACCCACCGCCTGGACCTTCGACCCCGGTGGGCAGGACGAGACGTTCTTCGTGGCCATGCTCGAAGAGGTCGGCAGCCGCGTGTGCCTCGACATGCACCGCATCTTCGTCCAGGGCTACAGCCGCGGGCGGCAGTGGACAGCCGGTCATCTGGTGCGGTCACGACGGTGGTCACGACACGACACCGAACCTCGGCTGGTCCGACGATGTCCAGCGCTGGTTCCAGGGCTTCTAACGCCCTTTTCCATCCCCAACCTCGTGCGTACGAGTTTAAGGACGAAGAAACGAGCTAGCAAGAATTTTTTTCGGGCCGTAGGAGGGGTGCTCGAGGAGACCTCTCATGGCCCACAGTGACGACGCTCAGCACACCATCTCCATCCACGGCATCGAGCTGCACTACACCGTGCGCGGCACCGGCGAGCCCTTGCTCCTGTTGCACGGTTTCACCGGATCGAGCGCCGACTGGGTGCACATGTTCGATCTGGACGCGCTCGCCCGCAGCTACACGGTCATCACGCCCGACCTCCGTGGCCACGGCGGTTCCACCAACCCGAGTGGACGGTTCACACACCGCCAGTGCGCCGACGACGTGGAGGCGCTGCTCGACCATCTCGGGGTGGAGTGCTGCCGGGCGCTCGGCACGAGCGCAGGGGGCAACACCCTCCTGCACCTCGCCACGCGCGACCGCGAACGCGTCTCGGCCATGGTCCTGTTCGGCGCACCCAGCTACTACCCGGCCCAGGCGCGCACGATCATGCAGAGCATGACGGTCGAGACCCGGAGCGAACAGGAGTGGGCTCTCATGCGGGCGCGTCATCGTCACGGAGACGATCAGATCCGCGCCTTGTGGAACGCCGCGCGCGGCTTCGCCGAGAGCCACGACGACATGTGCTTCACCCCCCCGTTGCTCGCCACGATCCGGGCCCGCACCCTCATCGTTGCGGGAGACCGCGATCCGCTCTACCCCGTCGACATCTTCGTCGAGCAGTACCACGCCATCCCGAACGCCAGCCTCATGGTGCTCCCCGACGCCGGACACGAGTCGATCTGGGCCGACGCCCGGGACGCCTTCGTGAAGACGGCCCTCGCCTTCTTGTCGCGACAGTGACGGCGGCTGAACAGGCTCGGGTGGGCGCGTGCGGGGAGGGGGCCTTGGTGCTCACCTTGCCTGCTCCTGCAGCGCTCGTTCCAGGGCAGCGATCTCGTCACAGGGCTGGGACGGCGCCCGACAGGCGGCACGCGATGCCTCGATGCTGCGCCGGGCCTCGGGCACGTCGCCGGCCACCGCGTGGGCCCTCGCCAGACCGGCATAGGCATGCGCGAACGCGAAGTGCTCCCCGGGGAGGACGCCTTCGAGATCGACGATCGCCGCGCGCAACACTTCGGTCGCGCGCGCGGGATCGATCTTCACGAGGGCCAGGCCGAGATTGATGCGAGCCATGGCGGTCATGGGGTGGTCGGCTCCATGGACGTCGGTGTGGATGGCGACCGCCCGCTTCAGAATGGGCAGCGCTTCCTCGATGCGGCCGGCATCACTGAGGGTCGCGCCCAGGTTCGCGGCGACCTCCGCGACGTCCGCTCCGCGCTCGCCCTGCAAGGTCTCGGTGATCTGCAGGGCGCGTCGGAAGGCCAAGATCGCCTCGTCCCAGCGCCGTGTCCTGGCCAGCGCATTGCCGAGATTGCTCAGCACCTGGGCCGTGACTCGGTGGTGCGGACCGAGCACCCGCTCGGCGAGCGACGCCGCTTCCTCCGACAGCGCGCGTGCGCGATCGAAGTGCTCGGCGGTGAGGTGGGCACCAGCCAGCGCCTGCAGGATGCTGATGTACTCCTCGTGCTCCTTGTGCCCGAGCCCGGCGAGTGCCCGACCTCGTGCCTCCTCCAGCTCTGCGATCGCTTCGTCGCCGTGACCGGCGATCTGCAAGGCGGACCCCCAAGCGAGCTGCAAACGGCCGCGGGCGCGATCGTCCACCTTGCCCCAATCTGCCACGCTCTGCGCGTGCTTGAGCCACGTCCGGGCTTGTTCCAAGTCGGCATGGTCCACGCCGTACGTGAACACGAGATCGGTCGCAGCCTGCATGGCCACGCCCGCATAGCGAGCCCCCGCGGCCTCGAAGTAGGCTTGCGCCAGGACGTCCGAACACTCGGGGGCGCCGGTCACCGACAGGGCGTTGCCGAGCTCGAGACGTGCCTCGGCCACCAGCGGCGCAAACCCGAGCGCCTCGGCAGCGACCACGGTATCTCGCGCGAGCGCCACGGCGTCGTCGACGCGGCCGCCGTCGAGGAGCGGAGCGATCCGCTCCACTGCGCGACCGATCTTCTCGACGCGGGAGGCGATGGTCGGATCGGCTGGGCGCGCCACCTCGACGCTGCGATGATCCTCGCGCGTACACAAATCGGGGTCGGGGAGCCCGGCCGTGATCTCGAGCGCCGCGCGGGCGGCTTCGGGATCGGCGTCCCCGAGCAAATCCAGGACGGCGCTGGAGCGGGCCCTCCGGCGCTCGAGGCAGGCGAGTGCCGGGTCGACAGACGGATCGGAAGCCCCTCGTGCACACACCTCCGAAAGGCTGGCCTTCCAGCGCTCGACGAAAGCGTCGAGCCGCCCCGCCACGGTTCGGGCACCGGCAGCCTCACCGCCCGTGCGTTCGAGCGTCGCCACCAGCGAGGCCCGAACCTCGGGCGTCCACCCCATCGCGGCGTCGCCATCGACGTTGCACGGATGCACGGACGCCGGCTCGGAAGGCGAGCCGGAGAGCAGTACGCCCAGGGCTGCGGCTGCGGCTGCGGCCGCGGCGACGCCTCCGAGTGTCGCCCACCGTCCGCCGCGTGGCCCGGTATGCAGTCGAGCGAGCAGCTCGACCATCGAGGGATGGCGGCCCGCTGGCAGCGGATCGAGACCACGTCGAAGAGCGCGGAGAATCGGGGCCGGCACGCGAAACCGCGGCTCGCCTTCGGGCGGCGCGGGACCGCGGGCCTTGGCCCGCTCGAGCTGCGGGAGCGTGTCCCCCCGGAAGGGGCGCTCGCCGTGCAAGGCCTCCCAAAGCGCCACGCAGAACGCGTACTGATCCGAGCGCATGTCGGCCCGAGCACCGCGATGCTGTTCGGGTGCCATGTA
>CAZYSW010000592.1:0-514 GCA_964650105.1 uncultured Nannocystaceae bacterium | reverse complement strand
TCCGAGGATGCTCCCGCGCCCGGTGACGTCGATCGGATGGCCACCGTGCTCGGAGAGCGTGGAGCTGTCGAGCTCCTCGCGCGAGAGCACGAGCCCGAAGTCGAGCACCACCACGCGGCCGTCGTCGGCGATCATGACGTTGCTGGGCTTGAAGTCGCGGTGCACGAGCCCACGACGATGCGCGGCCAGGAGGCCCTCCCCGGCCTGCACGAATGCGTCGAGCACTTCTCGTCGCGTTCGTCCCGGCTCGCGCATCCAAGCCCCGAGCGAGCGACCCTCGATAAGCTCCATGACCACGAAGAGCCCGTCGTCCCCGAGGATCCCTACGTCGTAGACCTTCACGACGTGCGGGTGGTCGAGGCGGGCCAGGGCTCGCGACTCTCGAATGAGCCGCAAGGTGGCCTCTTCTCGGCGACGCCGCGAGCGGGGAGATGGTCGCACCACCTTGATCGCCACGCGACGCTGGAGCTCGGGATCCTCGGCAACGTGCACGATGCCCATCGCCCCCGAGCCG
>CAZYSW010000591.1:0-3730 GCA_964650105.1 uncultured Nannocystaceae bacterium | reverse complement strand
GCGGCGGTGCGGGCGTGTTCGGTTTGCAGCGCTACCAACTTTTCAGCGGCCTGGCGGTTGCCCGGCCAAACGTCCAGGGCTTCGCGGATCAGCGCTTCGGCGGCGCTGTAGTCCTGATGTTTGGCCGCCGGGCCGGCCTTTTGGATCAGCCGGTCGGCGCGCCGCAGCATGTCGGTGCTCCGCTCGTGCTCCTTCTCGCGAGCCAGCGCCGCGGTGGGTCGGTGCCACAACGGATAGACCCCCACCGTCCCGGTGTGCGCCAGCAGGGTTTCGCGATAGCTGCGCACGTCGTCGAGAAAGAGATCGCCGAACACCGCGTGGGTTATGCCCTGCGCCTGCGCCTCGGCGAGCGCCCGCTGCATCCGCGCCTCGTAGACCTCGTTGGGCGCGAGCGGGGGCAGCTCGACCACGTGCAGCGCCAGCCCGATCGCGTCCGCCTGCGCCTGCACGATCGCGCGCGGCGTGTGGTGCATCGCCACGCTCTGCGCGGAATCCAGGACGGTCGTCAACAGCCCGACCACCTCCAGATCCTGCATCCGGCGCGCGACGTGAAGCGCCCAGGCACTGTCTTTCCCCGAGCTCCAGCTCACCCAGGCACGCGCCATGATCTCCTCACGATGTCGGGCTCTCCGCGGGTGCGCGCATCAGGGCCCTTGCGCGCGTCAGGCAGGGTGCCCCAACGGCACCACCTTGGCCAGGTGAATCACGATCTCGACCAGTGGCAGCTCCAGCGCCGGCAGCGGAGCGAGCGGGAGGAGCAAGCCGAGCAGCATGACCAGCACCGTCTTGCGCCCGAAAGGAACGACGCGCATCCGCGACATCTCGCGGTAGGCCGAACCCAGGTCCGCCAGCGACGACATGTCCGGCGCACCCAGGCTCTCCTTGCCGTCCCTGCGCTCGATCCACCGCCGGCGAAACGCCCGGTCGTGGAACAGCGCGAGTTCTCCGTACTCGCTCGCCTGGCGTAGCCGTGCGCGGTGGAGGCCGGGAACGAAGGGCAACAACGGGGCGAGACCGACGGCCAGCGCGACGACGGCGATCACCACGACGTTCGGAACGAGGCTGGCCACCGAGGCGCCGTCGAGGACCTGCATCGCCCACGCCCCGCTCAGCGCGGCACCCACCGCCGCGAGAAACACCGCGAATCCCTCGGTGGGGAGCGACAGGAGTCCGAACCCGCCCGCCCGATCCGGGTGCGTCGCCACCGGCCGCAGCTCGAGACGGGCCAGACTGAAGAGGATCATCGCCCACAGCGCCCATCGCCACAGCCAGCGGAGCACGAGAAACTGCGAGAGCGGCAGCGCCACGAGCGCGAACCACACGGCGGGAGCCGACCGTCCCGCCGCTGGAACGGTCTGGAACACACCGTGTGGTGCCGGCCGCAACAGGGCCCAGATTCCGCAACAGCGCCCAGATTCCGAAGGCCAACGCAGCGATCAGGAGCGCCAGCTCGAGCCGTGGCTCGTCTCGGAGCCACTCGACGTTTCGCGCGCTTCGAACGATCGCATCGTCTGCGTCGGGGCCGGCGAGCCCGAGACAGCACCATCGTGCACCGCAGGTCGAGGACCCTCTCGGCGGCGATCAACAGGGGGATGCCGACGAGCAGACGCGCGTGCACCGATGCGTGACGAACAACGGCGTCACGCGGCCGTGCACCCCCCATTGCAGCAACGTCAGAAGCGCGAACGGAACCCAGGCGAAGAGCCCCAAGGTCGCGGCGGCGACGGCTCCCACCT
Organism: uncultured Nannocystaceae bacterium; assembly: GCA_964650105.1. Lineage (GTDB taxonomy): Bacteria > Myxococcota_A > Polyangia > Nannocystales > Nannocystaceae > CAZYSW01. The sequence continues at coordinate 1,994 of CAZYSW010000591.1, read as the reverse complement.
GCCCTCCGTCGCCCACCAACCGGCCGGCCACCAGGAGCCGATGAAACGGACCACCCCTCACCAGCGAAAACTCGACGATCCGCGTCGGCAACGTGTGCATGGCCGGGGCACCCACGAAGGCCACCCACGATCAGCCTAGCCTCGCAACGTCGCGGAGGAGTCGGTACGGTGAGCCGGCGCCGGACCCCGGAGCCGTCGAAGTCCCTGGCACTGCTCCGAAGGTGATGACCGGCCTGCAAGAGGCGGAGTCACCGAAGGTTCAGCTTTGGAGCCGCGTTCGCCGACGTCGCGCGCGGACGTGTCGCGCGCCTTCCCGGCTCGCCCGTCCGGCCCCGGTGCACGAACGGGAGGCTGGCTCAGGCTGTTCATGCGCCTCGCTGCAGGCGCCTTCGTGACTGCAACCCCCGCGCCCCCGCGGAACGACGGCGGCGAGGACGAACATGGTCTCACTGGCGAGCTGGCTCCGAGGTGGACGCGGCGAACCTGCCGACACGCAGCCGCCTCGCCCCGTGGATGCGAAGTCCCTGGACCGTCCCCTGCGCCCCTCGGACTCGCTCTTCTTCAAGCTCCAGTTGCTGGTGGCCGGGATGCTGGTGCTGGTCTCCACCGCGATCGGGCTGTCTTGGTTTCTGTTCGCCAAGGCGCTGGTCGAGTCCGAGGTCGAGCGCGGAATCCTCGAGGACGTCGAGCAGGCGTACGCCCCGGTTCGGCAGCTCCGCGCGATCACCATGGGCATGACCGCGGGTCTCATCGTCCTGTCGGTGGCGACGCTCTACTGGCTCACCCGGCGATACGCCCGACCGATCGCCGACATCACCGAGAAGGCGCTGGAGATCGCCTCCGGGAACCTGGAGGCGCGGATCCAGCCCAGCGACCGAACCGACGAGATCGGCGTCCTCAGCCGCGCGCTGAGACGCATGAACGAGACGCTTCGGGCGCATCGCGCCGAGCTGGAGCATCGCGTCGACGAGCGCACCGCCGACCTCCAAGCCGCCAACGAACAGCTCGCCCGAGAGATCGAGGAGCGCAAGGCCCTCGAGCAGGAGTTGCGCCGCGCCAAACAGGCCGCCGAGGCCGCCAATGCGGCCAAAGGGGCCTTCTTGGCGGCCATGAGCCACGAGATCCGCACTCCGATGAACGGGATCGTCGGCATGGCCGAGCTCCTGGCCACCACGCCCCTCAACGCCATCCAGCGCGAGTACCTCAGCATGGTCCAGGACTCCGCCGAGTCCCTCTTGTCGGTGATCGGCGACATTCTCGACTTCTCTCGTATCGAAGCGGGAAGGCTGCAGCTCGAAGAGGTGGCGTTCGACCTGCACGAGCTCGTCGGCAACACCGTCCGAGCATTCGCCGATCGTGCGCACGCCAAGGGCCTGGAGCTCGCGGCCCGCATCGCGCCCGAGATCCCCCGGGGCAGGATCGGCGATCCCCTTCGCCTGCGGCAGATCCTGGTGAATCTGCTGGGGAACGCGATCAAGTTCACCGATCGCGGCGAGGTCGTGGTCGAGATCGGCCCGGCTCCCGAGCAACCCCCCGAAGTCCTGCACTTCATCGTGCGCGATACGGGAATCGGCATCCCGCCCGAGCGGCAGTCCGCCGTCTTCGAGGCCTTCGAGCAGGGCGACGCATCATGGAGTCGACGCCACGGTGGAACCGGGTTGGGCCTCACCATCTCGGCGCGGCTCATCGAGATGATGGGCGGCCGAATTTGGATGGAGAGCAAGGTCGGCAAGGGGACCACCTTCCGCTTCGAGCTTCCCCTCCCCATCGCGAAGCCCGAGGACGTCCCGATCCGACGGCCGGACAAGCGCCTCGAGGGCATGCGCGAGCTGGTGGTCGAGGACAACGCCACCACGCGCAACATCCTCGAAGAGATCCTGCGTGGGTGGAGGATGCGGCCGACCTCGGTGGCGACCGCCAATCAAGCCCTCGGCCTGCTGCGCGAGGCACACCTCGACGGCTCGGCATTCGAGCTCGTGCTGCTCGACGCCAGC
>CAZYSW010000590.1:0-3748 GCA_964650105.1 uncultured Nannocystaceae bacterium | reverse complement strand
AAGGCCAGCAGACTGCCCTCCAGGGCCTGCTGGTCGCACTGCTCGCCGTGTTCATGGCTCGCCCTAATGTGGCGAGTCGGGACACGCTTGAGAAGGCCGGCGTCTCCCTGACGCAGGTCAAACAGGTGGCCGATAGCTGCGACACCGTCCTAGTGCCGCAGAAATGCAGCCACTCCACTCCAACCACGCCCGGAGAAACCCTATGAGAACACTACTGACTCTCGCGCTGGTCGCATCGTTGACCGGCTGCGCAGGCAAGAACCTGACGCCCGATCAGGCGGCCACGGAGGCCGCCAAGTACGCTGACGCTGCCGTCGACCTGGTCACGGCCGTCCAGCGGTCCATCAACGTCTACGCACAGCAGAACGGTCGCAATGCGCCGCTCGACGCTGCGTCGACGCACATCCGAGACCACTTCATCCCTGCGGCCGAGCGTTTGCATAAGACGCTCGACACGTATGTGACAGTGAGGCGCTCTGGCGTTCCGACGAGCCCCCTCGACGAGCAGGCCGTGAAAGAGGCGCTCGACCGGTACGAGCAGACGTTCGAGGAGCTGACCAACATCGCACTCCCTGAGGGTCTCGTCTCTACGACCGCCGACACCTACTTCCACATCCGTGAGCTGATCAAGGCGGTACGGGAGAACGTATTGACACGCCGAAGCGGCATCGTCCTCAGTCCGCAGGAGCTACGCGCCAAGAGCCTAACGGCGGAGGACGTTATCGTGTGGGGGATGCAGCCATGAGCAACGTGCAGACGACAATCAAGACCATCGAGGACGTCGGCAGGCTGGCGACGTTGCTCGCGACGCTCATCGGGCCGGCCGGGCCGATTGGCCTGCTGCTCAACGCGATTAGCTCCATCGTCGATCGTGTGCGAGGCGGCGAGATCACGCCGGAGCAGGGCCTCAACGAGTTGGAGTTGGCCGTCAACGAGCTGGGCTCCAGCATCGAGGCGCTGAAGGCGGAGAACGCCTTTTACTTCACGCTGCCGGCAGGCGACTAGGCGGCCCCTGTCCTTTCCTGCGAGCCCCGTTCCCGGTACCATGCCAGGAACGGGGCTATTCCTTTGCGTAAGCCGCGATCGACTGGACGGACGGCCCTTAGCCTGACTAAGGCCGATCGCGCCGTACAGCGCCGTACAGGCGGCTTTTTGAAATCCAAAAACTTGGACTTTTGTCCAACGCCGGCAGGCCGCCTGTACGGCGCTATACGCGGCGATCTTCCGGTGTTGTAGGGGGAGGGCCGGCCGCCGCTCCGATCTCGCGGCACGCCGGCGTACAGGCAGGCTCTTCGGGCTGTATACAGGCGCCGCCTACGCCCGTCGGCGGATGGGCCGCGGGTACGTCTCGCCGCGCAGGGCTGCACGGGACTCTTCTTCACGTCGACGGGCTTCCGGGCCTGGGATGGGATGGTACCTCTGATCGGGCTTCTCCATGCCGGCGACGTAACGATAGCGCGGAGGCCCGATGATCTCGGCGGTAGAAATCGGTTGACGCCGTCGGAACATCTCGGCCAGTCTGTTGATCCAGTAAAACATCATGTCCCCTCTTTCAGAACGAGGATCCCGACGGTCTCGTCCTTGTGATTGAGTAGCACGATCCGACCTGTAGGCACGGACTCATGCTCGTACAGTGTCATGCCATGCAGGGTGGATGGCGTAAGAGTGTTGTAGCCGAGCAGGTGTTCGAGGTACCTGATCGTGTGGCTGTTTGCGTAACCTTTGACAGGCAGCGTCTTGGACGGGCCTTCGATCGCTCGCCTCCTCGACACAAGGTCGTCGTATAGGCTCATCTGAACAGGTCCGTCCTGCCGGCTTGCAGAAGCGCGGTCCGCACCTGCTGCGGGTTGAGCACGAACCTGTCGGGCACGTCGACAGGTGTCTGGTCCGCCAGGTACCCCGTGAACCAGATGTGCATGCCCCGGTGATCTTCCTGTACGCGATACACCAGGGACGGATCTATAGTCAGCTCTTGTGTGCCTAGTGAAGGCCTTCCACGGAACTTATAGACGACGACCTTCACACCGGTGATTCTCATGGCTCCATCTCGCATGAGCGGGCGGAGCTGCCCGGAGGAACAGCTCCGCCCTTTGTGCCTACTCGACCGGGAAGTCCGTGTCGCCTTCCTCGCCCGGGTTGCCGGCGTAGCCGTCGTCTTCCGGGTCCTCTCGGCGCTGCTCGCGGTCGACCCTGACGTCGAGGTCCTTCACCGACAGCCAGAGCTGCCGGCCTTCCTCGTACTGCTCCTTGGTCACCCAGCCCGCGTTAGCGACCTTGTAGACCTTGTGCGGCCTCGGTTTCAGCTCGGTGTCAGTCGTGATGACGTAGCGACCGGCGTAGATCGCCTTGCCACGCGTCACGATCAGGCCGTTGAGCGCCTTCGCGACCTTGAGGCCACCCGACTTGAACGACAGCGAGATCATCTCGCCGCTCGGCAGCAGGCGGGCGCTGTAGTCGCGGAAGAGCGTCGCCCTCGGCTTCTCCCCGTTCTCGCCCCACTTGAGACGCTCGTCGTCCAGAGGCACGTTCGGGTCCTTCACGCCGCCGCCTTCCTCCTGCGGGTAGAACTCCATGGCGCGGAGCGGGTCCTTGCGCAGGATCTGCACGTAGACCTCCCGGCCGTAGTTCTCCTTGGTCAAGGAGTTGAAGAGGTCGCCCGGCTTCAGCCCCTCGACGAAGCGCGGGTCACCTTCGATCACCTCGGGCGACTGCGCCTGCGCAAGCGCCAGACGTGGGAGGAGGACATCGTCCTTGCTGAAGCCCTCCAGGCCCTCACGTCCATCGGACATGAAGTCCGGCGCCTGCTCGAGGTTGGTAGTGGTGTTCTTGATGGCGATTGCCGTCTCTTCGTTCTTGGTCTCGTTCTTCTTGGCCATTGGTATTCTGGTCCTTTCTTGTTGATTGATCTGGTCTTTCGGGGTGTGTGTCTCTACATCCTCCTATCGCTTGGGTTCCGGTCCAAGCCGGAAGCTCGGCTGCAGGTAGACTTCCACGCCAGGCGGCGGCGCTTCTCCGTTCTCGAGGCGCTCGGTCACGATAGCCCTGGTCGTCTGCCAGTGCACGGACAGCTTGTTTTTGAGGCCCTTCCGGATGACCCATTTCAGGTAGGCCTCCGGATCCGTAACGATTGGGTAGGGCTTGCGTGAGACAGACACGAGCCGGCCATCGATACGCACGGCGTCAAGCCCCTGCTCGTCGAATTTCTCGTCGAGCATCTGCGTGATGGCCGTCAAGCGCAGGTTGACGTCCTTCAGCAGCGCCTCGACCTCGTCCTTCAGCTTGCGCTGTGCCATGTACAGGCGGGCGAGGTGCGCCGGCGTGTCCTGGAAGTCCTCTTCGGCGCGGATGTCGTCCTTGGTCAGGTCGACGCGCCGCTGGTAGGGGCCTTCTTCCTTGAGTAGCGGTAGGCTGGTCTGGTTGTTCACTGTTCTCCTCAGATCATTTTCGGGGTATCTGGACGCGGTGGTGGCGGCAATGCCGGTCGCGTATCCCTCAGCGCCGCGAGTCGTAGTGACTCTAGCCTCCCCACCTTAGCAAGGGCATCTGCATTTCTCCGGTTCTCCTCGTCAGTGAGTAGGTGCTGAGGGGCGGCCACCAGGATGTCCCGGCTGTTACGAACCCTCTTGCCTGCGAGCCTCAATTCCCGGCGGGAGCATCGATTGAACTCTGCCGGGAGCACAAGACGATATCCAGTCCCCCGCACCGTCTCGAGTTCACGCTGCCACTCTCGTCGGAGTTCGACCCGAGC
>CAZYSW010000589.1:0-3749 GCA_964650105.1 uncultured Nannocystaceae bacterium | reverse complement strand
TCTTGCGCGTCCATCTCGAGACGCTGCCGCGGCGACGGCTGGGTCACGTTCCGCCCCTGGCCGACGACTGGTCCGCTTTCGCAGCGGTGGTGCGCGATGCGGAGGGGCTCAGCGGCGCCGAGATCGAGAGCGCGCTGACCGAAGCACGCCTCGATGCCTTCGCCGAGTCGCGACCGCTCGCCGCTGCCGATCTGCGTCGCGCGATCGCGGCCACGGTGCCGTTGTCGACGAGCCGAGCCGAGAGCGTGCAGGCCCTCCGACGCTGGGCGAAAGGTCGTGCACGCACGGCCGAGTAATGCGGCAGAGCCCGTTGACCGAAGCATCGCGCGACGCCGACCACCATCACCATGGTCGCCTCGAGCCGGGTTGTGCGTCGGTGCTCGGAGTCCTATCCTCGGCGCCGTGATACCCATCAGCTTCGCTGGATCGGTCAAGGCACTCCTGCGGGGCGCGAGAACGCTCGTCGTCGTCGCGCCTGCGAGTCGACTGACGAAGGGGCGATTCCCCAAGAAGGTCCTCGACAAGAAACTGTCCGATCTCGTCGCGGAGCTGGCCCAGGACGCATCGCCGGGGCTACGGGGCACGACCGCGCGCACCTTGGTTCCCGGGGGCGGTCGAGCCAAGGCCCAGCTCCCGCGATGGCTGGTGCTCGGGGTGCTCCCCGACGCGGTGTCCCGCCACAACTGCCCGGCACGGGCCGAGAACATCCGGCACGTGCTGGCCACCAGCGATCTGGGCAAGCAGGGCAAGGTGGCGGTCCTCCTCGTCCTGGATCGCCCCGACCACGCGCTGGCGGCCGTCAACGCGGTCGGACGCGCCTTGCCGCAACTGTCTCACAAGAGCAGCCAAAGCAAGATCAAGGTTCAAATCGCCGCCATCGATGCTACCGGCCATCCGGTGGAGATCGACACGGTGACCCAATCGACGCTGGAGAAGAGCCGCGACGCCGCCGAGCTGGTCGACACCCCACCGACCGAGCTCGATCCGGAGACCTTCGCCGTGCGCGCCAAGGCGATGCTGTCCATCCGTGGGGTCAAGGTGGAAGAGATCGTCGGCGAGGCGCTCTTGGGCCGCGGCCTGCGGGGGATCCACGCCGTGGGGCGAGCAGCGGTGTCCCCTCCGCGCATGCTCGTGGCGCGGTACGGCAGCACCAAGGCGCCGCTGCATGTGGCCCTGGTCGGCAAGGGCATCACCTTCGACACCGGAGGGCTGCATCTGAAGGGGCGCGGCATGATGGAGACCATGAAGGCCGACATGGGGGGGGGGGCCGCCGTGCTCGGCGCCTTCCGGGTGCTGGTCGACAGCGACTGCCCCCTTCGGCTTTCCCTCGTCTTGTGTTTGGCCGAGAACGCCATCGATGCCCGGTCCTACAAGCCCGACGACATCATCACCTTGCACTCGGGCAAGACCGTCGAGATCAACAACACCGACGCCGAAGGGCGGCTGCTGCTCTCGGACGGGGTCTCGTGGGCCGCTCGCGAGCTGGGTGCCGACGTGATCATCGACGCCGCGACCTTGACCGGTGCCCAGCTCATATCGACGGGGCTGCTCCACGCCGCGGTGATCACCAACGACGGCGACCTCGAGGCTTTGGCGGTGGAGGCCGGGCGGCACTCGGGCGACCTCGTCCATCCGCTCTTGTTCGCGCCCGAGTTGTTCCAGCAGGAGTTCAAGAGCCCGATCGCCGACATGCGCAACTCCGTCGCGAATCGCTCCAACGCGCAGTCGAGCTGCGCCGCGCAGTTCGTGTGGTCCCACATCGCCGATGCGCCCGGCGCCTCTTCGCGCCGCTGGTGCCACATCGACCTGGCCGGTCCCGCGTTCCCCAAGAACCGCGCGACGGGGTACGGGGTCGCCCTGATCTCCGAGATCGTCCGTCGCTTGAGCTGAAGCCGGCCTGCGCGGCCCGGCCGTCTCACTTGCCGACCAGACGCGCGACGAGTCCGTGCGTCCTCAGGCCCACGTGGCGCTGCGCCAGCGTCGGGCGGCGCTTCTCCGCCTCGTGGCGGAGCAGGATCTTTCGCAGCACGTCCCGAGCCGTCTCGTCGAGCTCGACGAACTCGACGCCCATGCCCGGCGGATCGTCCCCGTGCCGGACCACGCGGCCGCGTCCTTCGAACAAGACCGGCTCCTCGGGAAACACGGTGAAGCGCAGGTCCACCAGCGAACCGATCGGCAGCGTCTCGGCGGTATGCACGTACACCCCGGTCTCGGACAGGTCGCTCACCGGTGTGGTCGTGCGCGGGTCGGTCTCGCTGAACGCCGCGCTCATCGGCACGCGTTCGCCTCGCCGCCTGTCCCTGCTCTTGTTTCCGGTGCTCACCTCGACCCCTTCGTCCAGCGCGGCGACGGGGCGCTCGCGCCCGGACCGACCGGCGAATTGTTGCGCGAGCGGCGAACGAGCGCAAGCGTGAGTCCGGAGTGCGGGCGTCCCGCAAGGCCGCCCCCGCGCGGCTCACCGAACCGCGCCCGGGGCATGGGCATCCCTCGTCGCGCGCCCGATGCTCCCGGCGACGACGCTACGGTAGAGTCTCGCCGTGGCCGAACCCGGCGATCGCTTTCGGCGGCTGCGCCGGCCGGACCGTGGTCGTGACGATTCCGAGCCGCGGACGGGAGACCTCTTCGAGCACTTCGGGATCGTCTTGGACCCCGCTCCGGTCGAAGCCGCGCCCGGCAGCCCGGTGGAGGCGGCACCGTGCCGAGGCTGCGGATGGTACGTGCCCTACGTCCGGGCCGACCCCGCCTGCCCGATCTGCGCCGACCCCTTTCCGCTGCAGCGGACGGAACCCGCCGAGGCGACGTGAGCCGCTACGTGCAACTGACCCTGGCGCTGTCCGGCCTGGACGCGGTGGAGGAAGCATTGCGGGCGCTCGGGATCCCCTTCGAGCGTCCCGGCAATCGCGTGTCGTTGCGCGGCTCGCTGGAGTGCGCCGGTGAGCCCGTCGACATCCGCATCGAGGCGGGCACGCTCGACGCGGTGGAAGATTTCGGCTTCGTCGTGGACGCGTCCGAGGCCGGACCGTCGGTGCGCCTGGTCTGCGGCGAGCTCGACCGCGCGATCCTGCAAGAGCGCCTGGTCGGTCCCGTCCTGCAGCACGCAGCCGCGGCGACGGTCGAGCGCGCGGCCGCCCGAGAGGGCCTGGACGTCACGCGGGAACGCTCGCTCGACGGCACCGAACGAATCGTGATCAAACGACGCCGCTGACCAACGCCCACGCCCCCCGCCCTCCGACACCCGCGCCGGATCCTCGAGCCGAGTGCTTTCCCGGCGGCGACGCGACTTGAGTTCGGAAAGGGTTTGGCGGCCACCCCTTCGCGTCCAAGTCTGGTTTCTCGGGCAGTGCCGAGGAGCTACAGACCTCCTCGGCACACCCGATGAACCCGGAAAAGGGGGGTTACGTGGGGAGTTTCGGACCCCTTTCCGTGTGTCAGGCGTCGCCATCGTCCCGCGCGAGCAGCTCGTCCATGGCGGCCTTCGTCGCCATCACGACCTCGACGGCTGCCCGCACGTGATCGTCGAAGCCGCTCAGCCCGGAGTGCCGTCCCAGGACGCCCAGGATCCCCTCCAGCCCCCGCACGTCGAGGTACCCGAGGCCCTGAGGTGCTCGACCACGTCACCGTGGAGCTGGTCGAGCAGGACGCGCTCGACGGGCGCGAGCGGCGTCGCATCGTGGTCGATCTCAGGCGACCCGAGGAGGCGGCGCTGGCCGGCATGCTCGTAGGCGACGAGCACCCGGTCGAGGTGCTCC
>CAZYSW010000588.1:0-3752 GCA_964650105.1 uncultured Nannocystaceae bacterium | reverse complement strand
GATCGTGCCGTCGACCGCAAAGGCGAGCGGCGGCCGCCTGGACCTGCGAGCGACGCGTCCACGCCGCGCGGCGTTCAAAGAAATGCGTCGCTGCGCGGCAACCAGCTCGGACGGACTTGAGCCCACATGACCTGCGCGACGAGCCCGAGCTTGTCGCGCGCGAGCTTGGCCGCTCCGCGCGCGAGGCGGACGCGATCTCCGACGGGGTACTGCCGCGCGTGCCGGGGCACGAGGCTGACCCGGAGGGCGTGCTGAGCGGTCTTGAGGTACTCGCTGAGGAACACGGTGGGGCGCCCCTCGGTGCACGACAGCAAGGCCATGGACCGTCGCCGGGCCGCCTCGCCGCTTTCCCAGTACTCGAACAACGCGCGGCGGATCGCCCGGGCGCCTTCTTGCTCCCCGCGGAACGCCTCGTAGACCGCGTCGGCCAGGGCCTGCCGCGTGGGCACGTAGCGGTCGTGTTCCGCCCGGTAGCGACGGAGGCTCGCGTGATCCAGCCACGGCGCCTCCGTCGGCACCCGGGCCCGTCGACGGGCCTCGATGCCCAGCGTCTCGGCGTCGCGCAAGCCCATGGTCATGCCGCTGGCGGTGATCGGGTGCGAGCAGCCCGCGGCGTCCCCGACCAGCGCGAGACCGGGAAGGGTGGCCGCCGGTGCGGGCAGGTTCACCGTGGGCGCGATCTCCAGCGGTCCCCGATGAGCCAGCAGCGCCGCGCCCACCTCCGCGCTCAACGGCGCGGGCAAGAACGGCACGTAGGCCCGAAGCAGATAGTCCTTGAGCTGCGGTCCCTTGGCCGGCAGGTCGCGGGGGAGGTCGAACGTCACGCGCGTGGTGAGCGAGCCGTCCGGCTCTCGCCGGATGGGATAGGCGAGGATGGGTCCCCAGGCGCCGAGCACCACGTGTGCATAGGTGGGTCGCGGAAGCGAGGCGTTCTTGACCTCGATGCCCGCGGTGAAGCCGATGGTCTGCCGCCCGTCGGGCACGCCCGCGAGCTTGCGAACGGTGCTGCCCTTTCCGTCGGCGGCGACGACCAGGTCGCAGCGCATCTCCTGCCGGTTCTTGTCGGAGTCCTCGAGCACGACCCCCGCGATGTGCCCACGACGGCTGCGGAGCAGGTCGACGACCGTCCACCCCTCGCGCAGCTCGACCCGGCCCTCCTCGCGCAACACGCCCCGCATCACGCGGACCAGTGTCTTGTGGTGGACCGACAACCCACGAGGACGTTCTCCTCGTACGCTCGCGTAGGCGAGGTCGATGTGGTGGGCGTCGGCGTTCTCGTAGGCCGCGAACCCGTCGACGTCCACCGCTCCGGCCTCGCGCAGCGCTCCATAGAAGCCGAGGTCCTCGAGCACCTGGGCGCCGCGGGGGTGAATGAACTCGCCGGAGAAGCGGGGGTGCACCTCGCGGTAGCGGTCGACCACGACGATCTTCCGCTTGCCTTCGGGGTCCGCCAAGCTCAGCGCGCGCGCAGTGGCGCACCCTGCGATGCCGGCTCCGACGATCACCACGTCCTTCTTCTCGTCGTTGCTCATTTGGATCCTCGCGTCTCGCCGAGTGTGCCGCCCTGACGGGCGAAGGCTTCGAGGGCCAGCGTGATCTCGCGGACGCCGGCGCTGGGGTCGTAGCACAGGGAGCTGAGGCCGAAGCCGTCCCCGGAGATGGTTCCGACGTGCTCGAGGCGATCGCCCATCTGCTCGACTGCGGCCACCAGGTGACGAGCGGCGCGGTCGGCCTGCACGCAGACCGGCCCGAGATCGAGGAGCGCCACGAGGGCACGGCTGGTGTCCACGACGTCGCCGAACGAGCCGTCCTCGTGCTGACGTGCACGGACGCGCCGTTCGATCTCGCGGCGCAGCGGGTGATCGTCGGGGCACAGCGTCCCCACGCAGCGTGCCACGGCAGCGAGGGTGCTCATCTCGCGGTGGGCGTGCTCGTCGGACACCTGCCGCTCCAGCCAACGCATGCCGCGAGCGATGCGGTCGTCGTCGAGGCGGAAGCCGATGCGGCCGAGCCGAGCCAGCGCCAGCGCGCTCAGGCGCACGTGGGCCGAGTCCCCGCCGTCGCCGTAGGCCAACAGGTCGGCGTCCATCCACGGCAGGTGCCGCATGAACACGTCCGACTCACCCCGCTCGAACCGCGAGAAGCCGCCGTGCGCCTCCTGCATGGCCAACAGGACGTCGGTCGCCCGTCGGATGGCGGCCCACGCGGGCGCGACCCGACTCGAGCTCGCCGGGAGAGTCGACAGGGCCTCGAGCACCATGCAGGTCGCCTCGAGATCGAGGTGGTGACGGGCGCCGGGCTCGACGGGCCACCCTCCTGCCGGAGCGTCGGCACGCTCCTGCCACGGGCCGCGCTCGGAGAGCTCCTGCCGGAGCAGCCACGCGACGTCGCTCTCCTGTGGATCGCATCGCATCAATCGCGCGGTGGTCGACAGCGGGGTGTTTCCGAGCCCCTGCGCCATCGCGACCGCGCCCGCGCCGACGCCCTGGTTGATCCGGGCCAGACCCCGAGCGTTGCGCAGGTAGTCCAGCCCGCGGCGGATCCGTGGATCGTCCGAGGTCGCCCCCATCACCCGCAAGGCGATCAGGCTCGACAGCGTGGGGCGAAGCGAGAACCATCCGCCGTGCTGCTGCTGTGCGCCGTCGATCCATCGTTCGGCTCGGGCGGTGGCCCAGCGGGGGATCGGACCGCGCGGGAACTTGCGAGAGAGCTTGACCGTGCGATCGAAGGCCTGCAGCAAGTCGCCCGCCAAACCGTGCCGGGTCAGCCGCGGTGCAACCAGGCTGCCGTCCTTGCGCCGCAAGAGGAGGTCGCTCGCGTCGCACAGGTGCAGCCGCGTGGGCGCCCGAGCGATGAGCACGTAGGGTGTGAGCATCCCGCGGGCCCACGGCGAGAATCGGGCGGGCGAGAGCGGAACGAGCGGAGAGAACAAGAAGAGCTCGCTGGGGATCGCCGGCAGATACGACCAGGGGATCTGCCCCGCCATGGCCAGCCAGAGCCGCACCGAGAAGTTCGCCCGCTGCGCGCCGCCGAGGGCATGCACCATCCGGACGGCGCGGATCATCGACTCGCTCTTGCGGTCGTCGCCCGCCTCGGCGCGCGCCCACCATCCCAGCACGGTGAGAGAAAGGTCGGGGCGGCCCGACAAGTCGAGCCATGCTCCACTTTCGTCCTGGCTTTTGCGGATGAACTCGAGAAGCCCTTCTCGCTCGTCCGGCCGCAGGTCGAAAAACAGCCGGTCGGCCAAGATGGCCTCGCACGACGGGCCCACGTCGGGGACGTGGAGCAGCCATCGTCGATGGGGCTCCGCCTTGTCGGATGCACCGCCGTGGGTGCGGTTGCGCCATCTCGCGGTCAGTGCTGCTGCGCGCGAGCGACTGTTTGCCAGCGCGTCGCCGAGGGTTTCAACGCGCTCCACCTCGGCGGGAACGGAACGCGAGCGCAGGCCCTCATCGGCGGCAGGTTTGGCCACCCGCGCGGTGGCTTCAGGGGGATCGAGCATCGGGACGAGGGGACACACGGATCGCGCGGGATCCGCGGCGCGTACCCTAGCATGCGGACCGCGAGCGCCGGAGCCACGGGCGCCCCCTCGTGTGATCCCTGTCACAGCCGCATTTTCAGGCCCTCTCGCGGCATTTGGTGGGCGGCTCGGCGGTGGCCCGACGATGGAGCGCGGCTCGTGGTCCGCGTGGGACCGACCGCGCACGGGGCTGCACGGTCGGTGTGGACGAGTGTCGCCCGGCGGGCGAAAC
>CAZYSW010000587.1:0-3760 GCA_964650105.1 uncultured Nannocystaceae bacterium | reverse complement strand
TGCGAGCTAGGCGTGTCCGTACATGCGCTCGATGGCGTCGGCGTACCGGGTGACGATTTCCTTGCGTTTGACCTTTTGCGTGGGCGTGAGCTCGCCGGCTTCCTGAGTGAGCGCGTGGTCGAGCAGCGTGAACTTCTTGGGGCGTTCGTAGGGGGCGAGGTCCACGGACAGTTGCTCCATGCGCTCCCGGTAAAAATCGTGAATCTCGGGTTGAGTGATCAGATCGCTGACGGACGAAAAGGGGATTGCGTGAGCTCGAGCGTATTCTTCTAGCGCTGCGAACTGCGGGACGATGATGACCGTGAGGAACTTTCGCTTGTCGCCTAGCGCCACGACATGCTCGATGTAAGGATCGGTGCTCAGCAGGCTCTCGATGTGCTGGGGAGCGACGTTCTCGCCGCTGTCGGTGATGATGAGATCCTTGATCCGATCGGTGACGTGCAGGAAGCCATCCTCGTCGAGCTCTCCGATATCGCCCGTCTTGAACCAGCCGTCCACGAATGCCCGGTGGGTCTCCTCGGGCTTGTTGTAGTAACCCAACATGACATTGGGTCCGCGGACCTGGATCTCGCCCATGTCGCCGAGCCGAACTTCGACGTCTCGTACGGGTCGGCCCACGGTGCCGAACTTGAAGGCACCGGGAGCGTTGCAGGTGATCATGGGCGCGGTCTCGGTGAGACCGTAGCCCTGATAGATCGGCAGCCCGGCCGCGAAGAAGAACTCCTCGACCGCTGCGGACAACGGTGCGCCACCGGCTGACAGAAAGTTCTTGGGGCCACCCATGATGCTGCGGATCTTCGCGAGCACCAGCCTGTCTGCCAGGGCGTACTCGAGGGCGAGCAACGGTCCGATGGCCCGGTGAGCGCTCTTCTTCTCATGGTAACGCTTGCCGATCTTCGAGGCCCAGGTAAACAACCGCCGGCGGACGGGCGAGGCCATCTCCATCCTTCCCTTGATCCCGGCGTAGACTTTCTCGTAGAGCAGCGGCACGCTGACCATGACGGTCGGCTTGACTGCAGCCAGATAGTCGAGGACGCGCTTGGGGCTGGGAATGTAGTTGTTCTGTGCCCCGCACTTGAACACGTAGTACGACCAGGTTCGCTCGTAGGCGTGACTGAGGGGGAGAAAACACAGGCTTCGGTCGGCGGATCCCACCTCGAAGCGCGCGTCGATGGCGGCGAACTGGTGGAAGAAGTTCGCATGGGTGAGCATCGCGCCCTTGGGAGGTCCGGTCGTTCCCGAGGTGTAGATGATGGCAGCGACGTCCTCGGGACTGCCGCGCTCGAGGCAGGCCTGCAGGGCGGAGTCGTGCTCCGAGGCTCGCCCGCGCTCCATGAAGTCGCCGAAGTGCATTGAGTCGGAGCCTTGTAGCGCGACATCGTCGTCGAACGCGACGATCGTCTCGAGCTGCGACTGGGTGGCCATGAACGACTCGACCTTGTCGTACTGCGCTTGGCCCCCGACGAACACGAGACGGAGCTCGGCGTCGCGCGCGATGTACTCGGCCCCCTTGGCGGTCTCGGTGGCGTAGATTGCGACGGCGACGGCACCGACGCTCGTGATCGCGAAGTCGACGATCGCCCACTGGGGTCGGTTGGGCGAGAAGATGCCGATCTTGTCGCCTGGTCGGATTCCCAGGTCGAGCAAGGCTTTGGCCGCCACTTGGATCTGCTCGCCAAGGGCTTCATACGAGATCGACCGCCAAGAACCGTCGACCTCGTAGCGCATGGCTGTATGGCCGGCGAAGCGCTGCGCATTCGCGAGAATCATGCGCGCCAGATGGTGGTCCTCGTTTGCGGTCGTCGGGCGCTGCCGGGGGGCCGGCTCGTTCGAGGCGAGCATGGTGCATCCTCCGCGAAAGGGATCGAGCAGCGAACATGCAACGAACCTGCCAGGGCACGAACGTGCGGACGGACCGGCAATCGGCGGGGGGCGACCGAGCGCGGGCGCACGAGTGAGACGCTCACCGCTCGGAGGCACGAGCGAGAACTCGGCGGCCGCGGCGAGCGTGTGCTCCTCGGCGGCGGGGCGCCCGGGGGCAGCGCGGCCCTCGTATCTGTCCGTACACTATTGCGGCACCAGGACGAGGTCCTGACCACCCGCGTCGGGTGTAGTTGTTGGTCGCCGGCCTCGGTCGCTACCGCGCGCGGGCGCTGGCGATCGCATTGCGGACCCGCAGGGCCGAGCGGGCCACGAACGGGTTGCGCCACAGGGTCTGGACCAGCTTGCCGGTCGCCGTGGTGCTCTTGTCCCCCATCGCCGCCTTGGCAGCGGCCACCGCGGCAGCGTGGGTGGTGATGCCTTCATTTTCGGCCCGATCGAAGATGTCGTCGAGTGCCTGCACGATCCGCTGCAGCGACTTCTCCATCTTCTCGTCGGTGGCCGTGCTGAGCTTGGCGGCCCCGAGCACGCCGCCCATGTTGGCCACGAAATCGGGCACGTACAGGATGTTGCGCTGGGCGAGGGTCTCGGCCTGAGCGTCGGTGGGCAGCTGATTGTTGGCCGCCCCAGCCACCACCGAGCACTTCAATCGGGCGATGTGCTCGTCGCTGAGGATGTCGCCGAGCGCACATGGAGCGAACACGTCGACGTCGGCGTCGTAGATGGCCTCGCCCTCGACCGCCCGCGCGCCGAGCTGCTCCACTGCCCGGCGTTGGGCGTCGGGATTGACGTCGGTCACGACCAGCTCGGCCCCCCGCTCTTTGAGCAGCTGTCCGAGCCGAAAGCCGACCCCGCCGACCCCCTGGATCGCGACCCGCAGACCCGACAGATCGTCGCGCTTCAGCCGTCGCTGGACCCCACACTGAAGGGCCAGGAACGTGCCGTAAGCCGTCGAAGGCGTGGTGTCGCCGCTGCCGCCACTGCGACCGGCACAGTAAGGGGTCTCCTTGGCGATGACCTCCATGTCCGCCGGCGTGGTGCCGACGTCCTCGGCGATGACGTAGCGACCCGCGAGGCTGTGAACCCCCCGGCCCAGCACCCGCAGCAGCGCTTCGTTCTTGTCGGTCTTGGGATCGGCGATCACCACCGATTTGGCGCCCCCCGACGGGATCCCGGCCAAGGCCAGCTTGTAGCTCATCGCCTTGGACAGGCGCAGGACATCTCGGAGCGCGTCGGCGTCGGAAGGATAGCGATGGAAACGGCTGCGCCCCGGCCAGGCCCAGGCTGCTGGTGGTATGGATCGCCACGATCGCCCGAAGCCCGGTGGCCGCGTCGCTCAAAAACGAGATCATCTCGTGATCGTCGAACTCTGGGTGCTCGAAGACGGCCATGGCACCTCCGGGATACGGCTGCAGAGGAGCACCTCGAAGGCGGGTTGTCCACCGAAGCACAGGAGGAGACGATGCGAAGATCTTGCGTGCTCGGTCACTGCCGAAGCGTCGGCGAGAGCGTTCAGCTGGATGCCCGTGCCGCTTCGATGGTCTCGAGCAGCGCGGCCGAGGGCGGGAGCACGACATCCGCGAACTCGGCGAGGAAGCCCGCGTACCACTCGAGCCACGCTTGCTCGATGACCGGGTCGAAGTCGGCGCCCTCGACCGGCGGAGCCGTGGCGGCGCGGTCGGAATCGAGAATCTCCATGGCTTCGTTGAGCCCGAACGTTCGAGTCGTGCCGTCGGCTCGGCTCATCCTCAGGGCGACGATCTGGACCCACGGAGCACCACCGCGGTCGTGGTAGACGGCGACGTTGACCCCCTGCTCGCCCCAGTACACGACCATGCACTCGCGTCCGCGGACGCAGACGCGAGGTGGCCCGTAGCCC
>CAZYSW010000586.1:0-3776 GCA_964650105.1 uncultured Nannocystaceae bacterium | reverse complement strand
AGCCGCGCGTGCTCGGCTTGGCCGCCGCGGCCGGGGCCGCCGGAGCCGCCGGCGCGGCGGCGGGCGACGCCGACGCGGGCGCAGGCTGAGCGGGCGACGGCGATGGCGACGGGGTCGGCGACGCACCCGCGTCCGCCTCGTCGGCTTGCATGAACATGGTCCAGCCGCGCGTGCTCGGCTTGGCCGCCGCGGCCGGAGCCGCGGGCGTCGGTGCGGCAGGCTTGGGCGACGCCGGTGCAGGTGCCGGCGCGGCGGCGGACTCGTCGTCCTGGGCCTGCATGAACATCGTCCAGCCGCGCGTGCTCGGCTGGCTGGCCGGCGCGGCCGCGGGCGGCTTGGGACCGCTTCCCACCGCCTGCTGGCGCCCCGTCGGCGGTCCGAGGGCGCTGCCGGGCGGCGACACTCCACCGAGCGCCGCCAGCTCACCGATGAACTGCTTGAGCATCATCGGCCGCATGCGCGCATCCTTGGACAGCGCGCGTCGCAACTTGTCGTGTACGTTCGCGGGGGGCTCGGCGCTCGCGTGCTGTTGCAGCACGCTGGGCGGATCTCCCGAGAACAACGGGCTGCCCGTCAGCATCCAATGCATCAGGGCCGCGACGTTGTAGATGAGCGTACGCTGGTCGACGACCTTGCCCTCGACCTGCTCGGGCGCGATGGTCAGCAGCGGCCCGAAGCTGTTGTCCGCCAGGGGCTCGCCCACCGCGAAGCCGCCCACCTTCACGCCGTCGGGCCCCGGGAAGATGCAGTCGGCGCCCAGGTTTCGGTGAATCACCCCCACGCGCTGCGCCTCCAGCAGCGCCTCGCCGATCTGCACCACCAGCGCGGCTGCGTCGGCGAGCGGCAGGGCACCGCGTTGCAAGTGCTGCGCGAGCGTCTCGCCGTCGACGTGCGCGTGCGCTTCGTACAGACCGCCCTCGGCGGTCTTGCCGGCGTCGAGCACCGGCACGATGCGGGTCGACTGCAGGGGCTGAAGCTGCCTCAGCTCGCGCAGGCTCCGTTCGAGCACCAGCGCCGACGGAAAGCAACTCGGCGCGTACACCGTGACGTCGACGTTCTTGCCGCTGGCATCGCGTGCCGCGTAGGTCGTCGCGCCCACGCGCGTCCGAACCACCGAGACGACCGTGAACCGTCCTTCGATCACGGTGCCCGGAGAAAGCTGGGATGTGCTCATGATCGCTCCAAGCCTCTGTCGCGAGGCACGATTCGACTCGGCGCGCCGCGCCCACGCGAGACTACGGCGCGCAGGCGCGCTCGATCAAGAAGGCTCGCACCCTCGCGCCGAAGCGGGCTGGCGCAGCGCTCAGCGGGACTTGGCACGGGCGTCGGTGGCCCCGGAGGCGGGCGCCGGCGAGCCCGGCTCCCCACAACCGGCGAACACCTCCGCGTACGACAGGGTGCTCCGGCGGCTTTGCCGAGCCTTGCGGGCCTTGCCGGCGTTCTTGCGCCGACGCTCACGCTTGCGCCGAGATACGGTGGTGAAGGATGCCATGGCGAAGTGCGGGCTTTTAGCCGCCCCCGCCACCGCCTGTCAAGGCGCGAACACCACACCCCTGCGGGGTCGCACCGCGGCGGTCTGGCGCCACCCTTGCGCCTCAACGCGCCGGCAGCAAGGCCCCGGTCGGCGTAAAGACGCGCTGCACGGCGATCACCCCCTCGATCCCCCGAAGCGTGTCGATGAGGGCCTGTAGCTGCGAGAGGCTGTGGACCGTGGCCTGAAAGGTGTTGATCGCCCGCTCCCCGTCACCGTAGGTCCGGCAGTTGGCCTGCTTGATGTTCACGCCGTGCGCGGAGAAGGCACGGCTCATCTCCGCGAGCAGGCCCACCGTGTTGGCGGTGCGCACCTCCAGCGTCACCGGACACTCGAGCGTCAGGTCGGCCTCCCAGGCCACGTGCACCCTTCGTTCGCTGACCTGCTCGAGGGCCTCGGGACACCCCTCGACGTGGACGACGATGCCCTTGCCAGGCGCGAAGAAGCCGACCAGCGGATCACCCGGCACCGGAGAGCAGCACGTCGCCAGCGCGATGAGCCCCTCGCCGCCCGCCCGTCCCTCGACGCGCTCTCGGGTGACGACGATCGGCCGGGTCGGGTGCCCCCCCAGCGCCTCCCCCCGACCGTTGCGCCCCGTCATCCGCCGCAGAAGCCGGGTCACCAGGCTCCGCTGCGCCTCGTCGCGCTCGCGATGCTCGGCCCCCAACGCGTCGGCCACCGCCGCCGCCGTGATCTGCCCCGCACCGACCGCCTCGTACACGCCGTCCGCTCCGCGCTCGCGGCTGACCCCGAGCGCCTCCGCCTTGTCGGCCACCGAGCCCCGCGCCTCGTAGTCGGCCAGGTCCGCCCCCCGGGTGGTGACCTCCTGCTCGACCAGGCTTCGCCCCAAGCTCCGCAGACGCTCGCGCTCCCGCTGGCGCAGGTAGTACTTGATCTTGGCGCGCGCCCGGGAGCTCACGCACATCTTGAGCCACTCCTCGCGCGGCCCCACCTGCGGGTTGGTGAGGATCTCGACCGTGTCGCCCTGCCGCAGGCGATAGCGCAGCGGAACGACGTGCCCGTTCACACGCGCCCCCGAGCACTGCATGCCGACGTCGGTATGGATCGCGAACGCGAAGTCGATGGGCGTCGCCCCCTTCTGGAAGGTGTAGATGTCCCCCTTGGGGCTGAACACGTAGACCTCGTCGGCGAACAGATCGGCCTTGACGGCCTCGATGAACTCGTTGGGGTCCTTGACCTCCTCTTGCCAGTCCATCAACTGGCCCAGCCACGCCAACCGCCCCTGCTCCCTGCCCTGGTCCCGGGCATGCTGCCGTTCCGCGACGATCCCTCGCTCCGCCACCGCGTCCATGCGCTCGGACCTGATCTGCACCTCGATGCGTCGCCCCTCGCGATCGATGACCGAGGTGTGCAACGCCCGATAGTGGTTGGGACGAGGTAGCGCCACGTAGTCGCGGAACCGCCCGGGCACCGGCTGGAAGTGCGCGTGCAGGTGGCCGAGGGCCGCATAGCAGGCCGCCCGATCGCGCGTGACGATCTGAAAGGTCACGATGTCCGAGAGCTGATCGACGCTGCGCTCGGCCGCCTCGAGGCGTCGGTGGACGCGAAACGACGGGCGCATGGTGGCCCGGACTCGCACCGGGCCCAGGGCCTCGGTCGACCACCGCACCATCTCGTCGTCGGGCGATGGCGCCACGCGGTCCACCTCGAACGCGCGCCGAAGCATCCCCAGCGTCTCTTCGATCGCCCCCGGGTCGCGCGCCAGCAGGGCCTGGATCTGGTGTTGGGTGGTGAAGTAGGCCGCCGGTTCCAGGAACCGAAAGCTCAGGTCCTGCAGCTCCCGCCGGATCCACTCCAGCCCCAACCGCCCCGCCAGCGGTGCATAGATCTGCATGGTCTCGCGGCTGATCCTCTCCTGCTTGTCGCGGGGCATGTGCTCGAGCGTCCGCATGTTGTCGAGCCGGTCGATGAGCTTGACGACGAGGACCCGGATGTCCTCGCTCATCGCCAGCAGCATCTTGCGGAAGCTCTCGGCCTGCTGCTCCTGCCGCGACAGGTAGGGCACCTTGCCGAGCTTGGTGACCCCGTCGACGATCTTCGACACCTCCCGGCCGAACTGCTCACCGACGTCGAACACCGTCAGCTCGGAATCCTCGACCGCATCGTGCAAGAGCCCCGCGACGATGCTCTCCTGATCGAGCCCCAGCCCCGCCAGGATCCGCGCCACCCGGACGGGGTGTACGAGGTACGGCTCGCCGCTCTTGCGTCGCTGCTCGGCGTGCGC
>CAZYSW010000585.1:0-3784 GCA_964650105.1 uncultured Nannocystaceae bacterium | reverse complement strand
ACGCATAGCCGATCTTCCAACCGGTGTAGGAGTACGTCTTGCCCGTGGACGAGTTCATCACGGTGCGATCGCGCATGCCCGGCAGACTCGCCAGCGGGATGTGCTCGCCTTCGAAGACCAGGTGCTCGTACACCTCGTCGGTCACGACCAACAGGTCGTGGCGCACCGCCAGCTCCGCGATGTGCTCCAGCTCGTCGCGGGAGAACACCTTGCCCGTCGGATTGTGAGGGCTGTTGAAGACGAGCAGGCGCGTCTTGGGGGTGATCGCGGCCTCCAGCTCGGCGCGATCGTAGTCGAAGCTCGGGGCGCGCAGCGTCACCACGCGCTCGACGGCCCCCGCCATGGACACCGTGGCGCGATAGCTGTCGTAGAAGGGCTCGAACATCACCACCTCGTCGCCCACCTCGAGCAGGGCCTGCAGGGTGCTGGCGATGGCCTCGGTGGCGCCGTGGAACACCGTGACCTCCGTGTCCGGGTCGTACTCCAGTCCGTAGAAGTGGCGGCGGTGAGCGGCGATGGCCTCGTTGAGCGCAGGGATCCCGTGGCTGCGGCAGTACTGGTTGTGACCGGCGGTGATGGCCTCGATCGCCGCTTCCTTGATGAAGGCCGGACCCTCGAAGTCGGGAAAGCCCTGGCCCAGGTTCACGGCCTGGTGCCGTTGGGCGAGCGCGGTCATCTCGGCGAAGATGGTGGTGCCAAAGCCCTGCAAGCGCGACGTGAGGTGGGGGATGCGGCCGCTGGTCATCGGTGAGCCGAGTGTGGCACAAGCCGCGACCGCTCGCCCTTCACGGCGGGCCCACTCCGCACGGGCGGCCTCGAACGTCGCGTTGCCTGCTCGCGCAGGTGGTCACCCGAGCGCGTCGAGACCGAGGACCGCCGTCAGGTCGTACGAGCCCGGTTTCTTGTCCGCGAGCCATCGCGCCGCGCGAAGGGCTCCCCGCGCGAAAATGGCACGGTCGGTGGCACGGTGAACCAGCTCGAGGCGCTCGCCCGCGCCCATGAAGAGGACGGTGTGCTCGCCCACCGAATCGCCACCCCGCAGACCGAAGATGCCGATCTCGTCGGGGGTGCGAGGCGCGTCGGCTGCCGCTCGGTTGCGCGTGACGACGTCCTCCAGCTCCCGGCCTCGGGCCGCCGCGATGGCCTTGCCGAGGCGCAGCGCGGTGCCCGACGGTGCGTCGCGCTTGTGCCGGTGATGGATCTCGAAGATCTCCACGTCCCAGTCGGCGCCCAGCGCCCGGGTGGCGATGGCGGCGAGGCGGGTCAGGAGCGTCACGCCCACGCTGAAGTTCGCCGCGCTGACGATGGGGATGGTCTCGGAGGCGTCGCGCAGGAGCCGACGGGTGTCGTCGTTCAGTCCGGTCGTTCCCAGGACCAGCGCGACCCCTCGGTCACGGCAGCACCGGATGTTGTCGGCCGTTGCGTCGGGCAGCGAGAAATCGACGACCACGCTGCCGCGCGGCGGGTCCAGTCGATCGGTGATCGGCACGCCGGCCTCGGGCAATCCCACCGATCGCCCGGCGTCTTCACCCATGCCCGGAGCCCCGGTTCGCTCCACGGCACCGACGAGCGTCATGGACTCGCTCTCCATGACCGTCCGAATCAACGTCTTGCCCATGCGCCCGCGAGCGCCGACGATGACGATGGGAACCACGCGATCGCTCATCGAATCAGCTCCAGGTTGCGCAGCTCTCGCTTCAAGGTTTCGTAGGCCGGGCTGCCCTCGTCGAGCATGTGCAGCGGCATGCGGATTTCCGGTGCGATCTTGCCCAGCATCGCCATCGCCGTCTTGATGGGAATCGGGCTCGTCACGGCGAACAGTGCCCGCGAGAGCGGAAGCTGGCGATAGTGGAGCTCGCGCGCCTCGTCCCATCGCCCCTCGCGAGCCGCCTTGCACAGCCGAGCGAAGAGGGCGGGGGCGCAGTTGGAGCCCACGGAGATCACGCCGTCTCCGCCGACGGCGAGAAACGGGAGCAAGGTGTGGTCGTCCCCGGAGAGCAGCGCGAAGTCGTTGCCGCACAGCTCGCGGATCCTGGCCGCGCGCGTCATGTCGCCGGTGGCCTCCTTGATCCCCACGATGTTGGGGTGCTTGGCCAGCTCGGCCACCGTCTCAGGGAGCATGTCCACGCAGGTTCGCCCCGGCACGTTGTAGACGACCACCGGCAGTCCCACGGTGTCCGCGATCGTCGTCATGTGGGCGATGAGCCCCTGCTGCGTCGGCTTGTTGTAGTAGGGCGTGATCTGAAGGGTGCCGGCCACCCCCAGCTCCTTGCACGCGCGTGCGAGCTCGATGGCCTCCTGCGTGCTGTTGCTGCCCGCACCGGCCAGCACCGGGACGCGTCCACCGACCGCTTGCATGACGATCTCCACTACGCGGATGTGCTCGGCGTGGGAGAGAGCGGGTGATTCGCCCGTGGTGCCGCAGGGAACCAGTCCGTCGATGCCCTGCTCGATCTGCTCGTCGACGATCTTGCGCAACGCCGTCGCGTCGATGCGACCGTCGCGAAAGGGAGTGACCAGAGCCGTGTATGCGCCCTTGAACATGATTGCTCTCCGGTGAGGGTTGAACCTAGCAGACTGCGGAAGAACGCGGCGTGTTTTGGTGTGCGGTGTTCGGCGGCCGCGCCCGTGCCCGAAACCGCGGCGATTCCCGCCGAGCCGCCGTTGCGCCGACCACTCGGAGGGCTCGCCTCCACACGATGACGCGCACGGACCCGGCTACCAGCTCACCGGACGCGCGACCGCGAGGATTTCCAGCCCGTGAGCGCCCAGCCGGCCGATGCACGCGCTGGCCGAACCGCGATGGGGGGGACGGCTCACGCGCCACGATCCCACCGAAGACGTACACCGTTTCGAGGTGACGAACGTCCGCAGGTCCGCGCCCGACCCGGAGAAGATCGAGACGATCACGTGGACGTCGCGACCGCCGGGTGCGCGCTGCCAGGTAAGCGTCAGGGCGTCTCCTTCGTCGACGCAGCCGAGCATCGCCTCGCTGTGCGCGCGCAGCCGATCCCGCAACACCAGTGCGTGCCCGTCCGTCGAATCCCGCCCGAGGATCTCCTCCACCACCTCGCGCGCGTGCGCGCGGTGGCCTTGCGAGATGTAGAGCAGGGCCAGCGTGGGGCTGGCGAGCGGGTCGCGGAGGGTCACGAGTTCAGTGGGACGACGAGGCGTCGGGCGACGTCCGGCGTCAAGTGTACCCGGGCTTCTTCGATGTCGCGCTCGATCTGCGCGATCAGGGCGTCGGGCCCCACGAACTTCCGCTCCGACCGCAGGCGATGGACGAACGCGACCTCCACGGCCATGCCGTACAGGCTGTCGCCCAAGTCGCGGTCGAGCACGTGGACCTCGAGCCCCAGCGGGGCGTCCTCCGCGGTGAACGTGGGGTTGTGCCCGAGGTTCGCCACCGACGGCCAGGCCTGACCGTAGTGGGGCGATCTTCGATCCCACACCACGAGCATGGTTGCGTAGACGCCCGCTGGCGGGAGGTAGGCGCCGGGGCAGGCCACGTTGGCGGTCGGAAACCCGATCGTACGCCCCCGTTTCGCCCCTTCCACCACGTCGCCGGCGACGGTGTGCCATCGCCCGAGGAGCTCCGCCGCGCGTTCGACGTTCCCCTCGTCGAGCGCGTGGCGGATGTTGGTGCTCGACAGCTTCGGCCCACCGTCGGTCTCGCTCCCCGGCAGCGGCACGGGCTCGACGATGTCGACCTCGATGCCCGCCGGTGCCAGCAATTCGCGGAGGGTCGGTGCGTCACCGGCCCGCTGCGCTCCGAACCGGAAGT
>CAZYSW010000584.1:0-3784 GCA_964650105.1 uncultured Nannocystaceae bacterium | reverse complement strand
TTTCCGGGGATCGGTGAGTTGGTCGGAGGGTCGCAGCGTGAGGAGCGCTACGACGTGCTGGTGCGCGCGATCGAGGAGGCGGGTCTGTCTCCCGAGGCGTACGGCTGGTACCTCGACACCCGCCGTTTCGGCACCGCGCCGCACGCGGGATTCGGTCTGGGCTTCGAGCGCATGGTCATGTACGGCACGGGCATGCAGAACATCCGCGACGTGATCCCGTTCCCGCGCACGCCCCGGAACTGCGCGTTTTGAAGCGGCCGGCGGCCATCGAACACGCATCCTGCGCAGGATGGGTGGCGGGCGATTTCGTCAACAAAAAAGTTTCCTTGTGATTTCGGCGAGGTAGCGCCCGCAAGAGCAAATCGGGTGGCCCGCGTCTGGAGCCCGGGCTAGCCTTTTCGATCGTGGGTGTCGCGGCGTGTGAGGGCTGTCCGGACCGTGCCGGGATCGCGGTGAGGGGAATTTTCGTCGACCCCTGGAATCTTTGCACCGGGACTCCGTCAATAGCTCGGCACTCGGGACCTCCAGCACCGACCCGATGCCCCTTTTGGCCTCTTCGAAAAGGATAGAACGATGTATCTGCGCCGGAACAAAGTTCGCTGTGGTGAAACCCGCCGCACCTACCTCTCCATCGCCCACAACGTCTGGTGGTCTGGCGACGGTACCCGGAAGGCCCAAAGCCGCCCCATCGTGGTGGCCAGCTTCGGCGTCGAGGACAACGTGGACATCGATCTGGCGCGGGACCTCGTGCAAGCCGTCGAGCGCTGCGCTCCCAAGTTCCCCACGCGCCGCGGCGAGGGCAAGCAGGTGACGATGCGGATCGCCCAGGAGATCCGCAAGATCGAGCCGTTCCTCAAGACGCTCGCCAGCCGCAAGCTCGGGTTGTCCCAGCATCTGCCGCCGCATCCCGAGCGCGCAGCCATCCTCGAGGCGCTCGTCCGTGACCGACTGGCCGAGCCGACGGCCGGTGCCCGCGAGGAGGAGATCCTCTCCGAGATCAAGTCGCGCTTCGCCGCCGAGTGAGCGCCCCCCCTCGAGAGCGTCCCCTCGAACCGAGGCGACGCTCGCCGTCGCGCGCGTGAGCGCTCCGAGAGCGTCCCTCGAACCGAGGCGACGCTCTCGTCGCTTTGCTCATCCCAACAACTCGAGCACCAGCCCCGCCGGGACTTGCATGCCGGGGCGCCGCGAGACGAACACGTGGCTGCGGCCCGTGCTGAACAACGTGCCGTAACCCAGCCGCGGACCGAGCACCTCCAACGCGCGCACGTCTCGACCCCCGAAGTCGACGGTCTCCGCCCGCTCCTCGAAGACCTTGCGGTTCAAAGGCGTGTTCTCCACGAACACTTCGCTGAGAAACTCCACCTTGACCGCGATGTCGATGCGCTTGCCCTGCAATCGGTCGGTGAGCTGCGGCGGGATCCCGGGGGGAAGGTCCCCCTCCAGGTTGCCGATGATGAAGGGGGAGAGGAGGTCGGCCTCCGACAGCTCGGCCCGCGGGGCGACGACGAGCCCCAGGTCGTCGATCATGTGGGGCAGGTCGGCCTTGATCGCCTCGGCCCGGGCCCGCTGGGCCTCCTCTTCCGCGGCGGCCTCGTCGGCGCGTCGCTTCGCATCCTCCTCGGCTTCCCGCGCCGCGGCCTGGGCCCGATCGCGGGGGCGCGCGGCGGCCTCGCCCGGTCCTCCCTCCGCGTCCGCGGGCTCCCGACCGACGAGCGTCATGAGGGCCGCCTGATCGTCGATGTTCGGCTCGGCCAGGGGCACCTCGACGCGCGGGCCGTCCGGAAACCCGCGCGCGAGTTCGTCGAGGGACAGTCGGAGCTGCCCGCACAGACGCGATACCGGCCACTCGGAGTCGGGGGTGTCCGCAGGAATGTTGTCGGCCGTGGCGTCGTCGGCGGCCAGCACCTGCCCCCGCTGGGCGACCATGAAGCCCTCGCGCCGAACGTCGCGAGGCCCGGGCTGCACGTAGAACATGAAGACCTGTCGCGGCAACGCCTGGCTGACGATCGCGGCGAGGTCGGCGTTCTCCCGCCAAAAGGCCGCCTCGTCGTCACCGACCACGTGTCCCTCGATGCGGATGAGGAGCAGCGGCGATGCGGGGTGTCTCGCCGCCACCATGCGCGCGTCGAGAATGTTGCGAGCCTTGCTCACCAGCACCTCGGCGAAGAGGGCTGCGAGCTGACTCAGGCGGAACATGTCGAGCGGGATCAGAAGCCCGCCGTAGCTGCGTTGAACGCTCATGGGTTTGGCCTCGTCCGGCGCCTACGCCTTGGTGCTGGCGCCGAGTAGAGCGATCGAAACCTGCCACAGATTGGGACCGTTGCGCGACGGGAGCCGCCCAACCGTCAAAATCGGGCCTCCTTGGACCGGACAGGTGTGAAAATCACGTGGCGCTTCGTCGTGCTCGCGCCGGACGACAGGCTCGAAGGGCCGGACGCACCAGCGCTCGGTGGAACGGCGCGCCTCGTCGGCCAAGGTGCGGCTCTCGTCGAGGGTGAGATCGGAGGCGACGAGACCTATCACACCGGCCGAGCCCATCTCGAGCGAGAAGTTGTGACCGCCGGCGACGACCGGGGGGTCGGGAAAGCACACCCGAACTTCGCCGTGCGCGGTGGCGATCGGCTCGGGCTGCACGCGACACCAGATCACCGCGAGCCGCGCGATGGTCTCCGGATCCGAAGCCACGGCGAGGACACCCGCTGCACGCTCGAGCATCTCGTCGACGCGCGCCCAACCGGTCGCCGAGGATCGCGGGTTTTGGGCGCCGCCCTGCCCGTGGCCATCGGCCGCCGAGCCGTTCGGGCCGCTGCCGTCGGTCTTGCCCGCCGACTCGTGCCAGGCGCGGCGAGTCGCCTCGTCGGTTCGATGCGCACATCCGGCGAAGGTGCTCGTCCCCAGGATCGCCGCCAGGGTCACCCACCCACGACGCCGCCCCACGGCGAGCGTCTCACACGATTCGTGTGCCATCGACGAGCACCTGCCGCACCGAGGCCGCGGTTCCGGACGTGAACAGTGCATCGAGGGCATCAGAGAGCGCGACCCCGTCGAAGAAGAGATCGTCCAACGCGATGACCGCGGCGTCCAGGGGTCGTCCGGGTCCGAGCTGCCCGAGCCGCCGTGCGCACCCCAGCGCGATCGCGCCGCCTTCGGTGGCGGCGCGAAGCAGCGGCGACCCCAGGCGCCCGTCGGGGTCGTTCAACCGCAGGCGCGCCCCGGTGACCAGGCGCTCGTGCATCTCCAGGAGCCGCGCCTCCTGCACGAGGTCGATCACCGCGTTGCTGTCGCTGCCGAGCGCCAGCGTGGTCCCGCGGGCGGCGAGCTCGGACGCCGCCACGACGCCGTCCCCGAGGTCGGCCTCCGTCGTGGGGCAGGCACAGACGATCTGATCGGCCAAAAGGCGGCGATCGTCCTCCTGCAGATGGATGGCGTGCACGGCGGTGAGCTGCCGGGCGTGGGCCATCGCTCCGGCGTCGGCGAGCACCTGCACCGGCGTCTTGCCGTGCTCGGCCGCGCACTCCTCGTTCTCGCGCGGCTGCTCGGAGACGTGGACGTGGATCGGCAGGTCGTGCGCGTGCGCGTAGGCGGCGAGCTCGCGCAGGGCATCGGCCCCCGCGGCGCGCACGCTGTGCGGTGCGATCCCCACCTGGACCCCGCGGGCGCGAAGCGCATCGACCCGCCCGAGATAGGCGTCGACGCTCGCATCGCAGAACCGACGCTGCTCGGGCAACGGGGGTCGTCCGTGGCCGGAGCGGGCGTAGAAGACCTCCAGCAGCACCAGCTTGAT
>CAZYSW010000583.1:0-3786 GCA_964650105.1 uncultured Nannocystaceae bacterium | reverse complement strand
CCGCGGCCTCGGTAACGGCGAGTTCGCGGCTCCCGTGGTGGTCGAGGTGGCCGGAATGGTGCACGACCTCGAGCTCGGCGACTTCAATGGAGACGGGCTCGCCGACGCCCTCTTGACGTTCACCGGCGGCGGCAGTACGGGGATCTCCATCATCGTGTCGCAGCCCTGAGCAGAGTCGCGGCCAAGGGGATCCGGTCGCCCGACGCAGAGTCGAAACCGACCGGGGTCCCAACAGCCCCGCGACCCGAAGGCTCCGATCGTCCGCGACCTCGAGGAGCGCAACGACGACTGTCGACGAGGAAGAGATCATGACCACGCGCCACGCAAGCTGCAGTTGCGGTCGGTTCCGCCTCTCGTGTGAAGGCGATCCGATCCGGGTCTCGGTGTGCCACTGCCTTGCCTGCCAGCGGCGCACCGGCAGCGTCTTCGGAGCGCAGGCCCGGTTCGGTCGAGACCAGATCACGGCCATCGAAGGCCGCAGCACACAATTTGCCCGAACCGGCGACAGTGGAACCACCGCTACCTTCCATTTCTGTCCGACGTGTGGATCGACCCTCTACTGGGAGAGCGATGCGATGCCCGACGTGGTCTACGTCCCGGTCGGGGCCTTCGGGGATCCGAAGTTCCCGGCGCCGACGGTCTCGGTCTACGAAGAGCGGCGCCACGCGTGGGTCACGGTCCCCGACGGCCCCGACGTGGAGCAATGGGACTGACACGACCGATCGAGACGCAAACCCAGCCGCGCGTCGCTGGTCTCGGGGACGTGGCGGGAGCCGTCCGCGGCGGCGCCGGCCAGCCGCGCGACCCGAGGTAACTCGAGCACGGTTCGCGCGTCGAGCAATGCGGCCGGCGTCGGCGGGGACGGTGTCGTCGCTCGCGGAACGCTTGCGAGACCCCTCCTACCGTCGGCTGCGGTAGACGATTCGGAACGCGTCGTCCAGGACGTGCGCGAACACGGGGCCGTCTTCGACCTCCCAGGCTGCGTCGTCGGCGTACTTCCGCGCGTCGTCGAAATTCGAGAAGTCGTGATGCGTGATCCGACCGTCGGCTTCGAGCACGACGGCACGGAACGTCCCCGGGGAGATCGGTCCCGTGCCACGGCTCAACCGCACGGCCGGCAGAAGCACCCACTCGAAGTGCTTCAGCACTTCCGACAAGATGGCATCGGGGCACGCGGGATCGTCGACGAAGAACCACCACTCGCCGTGCTGATTGTTGATCGAGAACTCGTGCCCACGGAACTCGAAGTGGATCCACGCCTCGGTGACGTCGTCGGTGACGAAACTCCGCAGCGTGGCGCCGGCGAGCCGGCCCACCTGATCCCGCAGGGCGTACCACTGCGGCGAGTCGACATCGTACGTCTCCGGCAACGCCCCGAAGTGCCGGCTCCCGTCGTTCATCCGCATGTCGATGAGCCGAGTCATCAGGTCCGTGTGCCGCGGCCGGAGCGAGCCCCCCTACGCGTCGAGGGCCACGATCGACCTAGTGGCGAACATCATCCCACGGCACGCCCCTGTCGACCTCGCCTCCGAGCACGCCTGCTTCGATGGCGCCACACGACGACCCGGAGCACGCCGTCGGTCGGGCCGGGTCGGGAGGTGCCTTCGGGAAGGCTGGTGTGCTCAAGGCTCGCGCTCTGCGCGGCCGGGGCGCGGGTTCGTCTCGGTGCTCACGAAGAAGTGGGCGCTCGTGGAGAACGCGGACTCCAGCGCGGTCCAGTAGCGGAGACCGTCGTCGGGCGTCACCACGCCGTCTGCGGTGGTGATGCGCTCGAGCTTGTCGAACGGGCGTTGGTCTTCGGCGTAGGCGATGGTGATCGTCTGGCCGCGGAGGACGATCTCGGCCACCTTCTGCGGCTCGGCGGTGGCGTGCGATCGATAATAGAGGACTCGAACGCCTTCGACGTCGCTGCGTCGCCGTCGGATCGGGGTGACATGCACCGCGGGGTCGTCATCCGAGGTCGAGGGATCGTCCGCTCGCGCGTCCGCGAGGCGGTATCGCGTCCAACGGACGGCGCCTTCGCGTCGCACGACACCTTTCGCTTCGAGCTCTCGCAAGATCCGGCGCACGCGCGAGCGCAAGCCGCCCACGGCGTCCTCCAGCTCCGAAATCGTCAGGCCGGGCGCAGGTGCATCTCGCAGCGCGGCGACGATGTCGGATCCGTCGACGGGGGTCGCGGACCGGGCCCTCTCTTCCTCGGTCGCCTGCGATGACGTCGAGGCTCGGCCCGAGCGCACGGGGGCAGCGAGATCGAGCGACGGGGTGGCGCCGCTCGACCTCGGCGACGCCGTCGTGGCCGGCGCGTCGTCGACCTCGACCGCGGTGTAATCGCCCGCCGGTTGCGGCTCGGACATCGCCTCCGCAGAGGCGGGCGCCTCGAGCGCGAACGAAAGCTGATCCGCTGGCGCGTGCGGCTCGAGCTTCGCGCGCGGGCGCTTCCGCTCGGAGACGCTGCGCGGTGCCGAACGGCCGACGCCGGCCTCCAGCGCGGCCATGGCCAGGTCGATGATCGTCGAGGCGCGCAGCCACTCGCCCGCATCGCCTTTTGCGGCGCACAGCTCGGCCAGCGACGTCTCCGGTCGCATGCGCAGGACCTCGACGAGAGCGGCCCGCCGTGCAGCGGCCTCGACGTCGGCAACGTCGATCTCGTCGGAACCTCGCTGGTCGGTCGTCGTTTCGCAGTCGGGCGGCGCAGCGCGCCGACGCAAGACGTCGCCGTCGATCTCGAGATCCTCGGCACGGCCACAGATCGCGGACAGCAAGCGCTTGCCGATTCCGGGACCGATCGCGGGATCTTCGGTCAGCAGCGCGAGCGCATCCGCGACCGAGCACTCGCCGTCGCGCTCGACGGCGCGGGCGAGCGCATCCAAGACGTGTCGGGTGACCCCGGCCCGCCCGAAGGACCGGCGTCGCACATCGAGCCACTCGAGCTGGTCGTCGATGTCGACGAGCTCGGCCACGAGGACCCGCCAGCGCGACGGGTCCTGGTCTCCCGTGAGGTGGGCGAGCACGTCGTCGACGGTGGCCACCGCACGACCCGCCAGCGCGAGCGCACACGCGACGCCGACACCCGCGGCCACTTGCTCGAAACCCCGCTTGGTGAGGATGGAAGGCGATCCTTGCTCGACGATCAGATCGGTTCTTCGTCGCAAGAGCTTCGCCGCCCGCAGCACCCCTCTCGGATCGAAGCGCTCACTCGACAGTCCACGCGATCGCAAGGCCAACGCGGCCGTCGTGCTCGTGGCGGGCCAGGTTTCTTCCAGCACGTCGAGCGCCGCGTCCAGCACGGGCGTCGCTGCAACGCCACCCGAGACGTATTCGCGCAGCCGTTCCTCGGCCCTGCGAAGCTCGTCCAGGCCGGTCCCCAACTCGTGGCAAACCGAGCGCGCCGAGGCTCCACCGCGGCCATCCCATCCGAGCAGCCGCGCCACCGGGGGCCGATCCGGCTCCTCCACACCGGCGGCTCTCAACAGATCGTCCAACTCCACGCGCAAGGGATCGGCGCCACTCCCCGAACGCTTCGAGGTCTCGGCTCCTGCACGCCGGGGCCGGCGCAGCACCGCCACGGCTTCGTCGTCCGGCACCTTCCCGCCCATGGCGCCCGTAACGATAACCCGAAAAACTCGTGCCTCGGCAATCCACGGGAAATCCCCTGTTTGCCGACGCTGCCCAATCTTCCCGCCCGGCGAGAACGGCCTCGAGCACCCACCGGCAGACGCCGGTCGGCATCGCCGACTGGTTCTTCGTCGCGGGCTCACGTCACGCTACGCAACGGGGGGGCAACTC
>CAZYSW010000582.1:0-3791 GCA_964650105.1 uncultured Nannocystaceae bacterium | reverse complement strand
CAGTACGACACGCACTGCAAAGGCGACCGCATCTGCCAGGCGGGCCAGTGCGTCGACGTGGCGGCGCCGTCGACCGAGACCACGCCGCCTCCATCGGAGCCCGCGACCGACGCGTCGTAGCACGCACCACGCCTACACGCGCGGAGCAGCCCCCGGCAGGGCGTCGCAGACCTCGAGGATCCACCGCTGCAGCGCCACGTAGGGCGCCCGCGCCACGGCGAACGAGCCCCCTTTCAAGTCGCGATCGAGCCGCGCCAGCCCGGCGAAAGCGCGGCGCAACCGTGGCTCGTCCCAGCCACGCTCCTGCTCGGCGAGCTTGCGCGCGACGAAGCCCGGCACGCCCGCGAGCGCCTCGATGCGGGCCGGATGACCTCCCGCCGCCTTGGCCAGGAAGACGAGTCGGAGTTGACGGACGAGCATCGAGAGCACCGCGGTGACCTGACCGATCTCCGACGTGCTGCTCTCGGTGAACATGTGCGCGAGTACGGCGAGGGCCTTGTCGCGTCGTCCCATGCCCACCGCGTCGGTGAGCTCGAAGATGACGGCCTCGCGGGTGTGCACCACGACCGCCTCGACGTCGTCGACGGAGACCACGCGCCCCGCCCCCGCGTGCAGCGAGGCCCGATCGAGCGCTGCGAGCAGCTCCGACTGTCCCGTACCCACCAGCGCCACGAGTTGGAGCACCGCATCGCGATCGATGTCGATACCGCGGCTGCGGGCCTGCTCCCGCACGAAGTCGACGGCATCGCCATCTTTCTTGAGCTGCTCGAACTTGAGGACCACGCCCGTCTTCTTGCCCGCGGTCACCAGCTTGGAGCGGCCGTCGATCCCCGAAGACACGAGGACCAGCACGGTGCTCTCCACCGGTGCGGCGACGTACGCCGCGAGAGCGTCGAGCGTCCCCTTGCCCTCGGCGCTTCCACGTCCCTTGC
This sequence comes from uncultured Nannocystaceae bacterium, assembly GCA_964650105.1. Classification (GTDB taxonomy): domain Bacteria; phylum Myxococcota_A; class Polyangia; order Nannocystales; family Nannocystaceae; genus CAZYSW01. The sequence goes on along the minus strand of CAZYSW010000582.1, from coordinate 2,859 downwards.
CCACCGCCTCGGGATCGTGGAGCTCCACGAGTCGACGCGCGGCCATCATCGGCACCTGGGCGCAGGCGTCGAGCACCCGCCCCACCCCGTCGAGTTCACGGCCCGCGAACCGCTCGTGATTGAAGGCCTCCGTCCCCGGCTCCAGCACCGCCTTGCGAATCGCCTCGACCACCTGGTGCATCGGCGCCGGCTCGTCGCCGTACAGCACGTACACCGGCAACACCTTGCCCTTGGCGAGATCGGACAGCACTTTCACCGCGTACCTCCTCGCCGCACCAACGTCGCGACGACCTCGATCTCCGGCGTCATGGGCATCGAGTCGAACACCGTGACGTCGCGGACGTCGAACCCGTGTTCCACGGCCACGGCGAGGTCCCGGGCCAGGGTCGCCGGATCACAGGAGACGTACACGAACCGCTCGCGCGCGACCTTGCAGAGCGCACGGGTCGCCTCCTGCCCCAGCCCGGCGCGCGGGGGATCGAGCACCACGACGTCGTACTGCACGTCGGCCGCGGCCAGCTTGGGGAGCAGCCGCTCGGCATTCTGGCGCTTGGCGTTGATCGGTAGCCCGTGGAGCTTCGCCGTCTTGCGCAAGAGCTCCACCGCCTCTCGATCGGTGTCGGAGGCCCACACGCGCTGCGCGGTCTTGGCCAGCGCACGCGTGAAGTTGCCGGCGCCCGCGAACAGCTCGAGCACGCGCCGTCCGTCCGGCGCCGCCGCCAGCATCGTGTGGCGCACGAGCGCAGCGTTGCCCTTGGCCTGCGGTTGCGTGAAGACGAAGGCCGAGGCGCGCATCGGCACCAGCCCACCTCCGCCGTCGAGCTCGAGCTCCGTGGTGCCTACGCGCGCCACGCGACGATGCGCACGCAGCTCCACGCCCACCAGGACGTCGTCCAGCAACCCCTCCAGGGCGTGGAGCGTCTGCGGCTCGGGGCGTACACCCGGCAACCCCAGCACCACGTGCACGCCGTCGGTGAGCCCCAGGACCTCCCCTTCGGGGGGGAGCACCGCGGCCACCGTACGCAGCCTCGCCACGGCGGCGTCGAGCGCCGGATGCAGGACGAGGCAGCGCTGGACGTCGACCCGCGACCGCGACCGGACCTGCAAGAATCCGAGCTCGAACCGCTCGCTGGCGCGGGCGTAGTGCATTCGCGTCCGACGGCGGTAGCCGAGCGCCTCACCCGCGAAGCCCAGGCGGATGCGATCCGGCGCGGGGCCGGAATCCTTTCCAGCCACCCTGACGGAGCTGCCCCCCTGCGATCTCGACCTTCAGCCGGGCCTGGCCCTGCGGCTGCACGTGCTGCCAGGCACATCCGCCGCAGCGGTCCGCGTACGGACAGGGTTGCTGCACCCGGATGTCCGCCGGGCTCACGACCGAGACGAGGCGCCCTCGCACGTGTCGGCGCGCGCGGTGCTCCGCGGCCGCGTCCACGACCTCGCCCCGGAGCGCTCCGGGGACGAGCCACGTCGGTCCCTCGCCGGACACGGGATGCCCGACGCCGGCACCGCCATGGGCCATGGCTTCGATCCGGAGCGTGACGACGTCCCCAGCCATCGGACCGCGGACCATACTGCGTTTCGCCGCGGCGCGCCGCCCCGGCGCAAAACAGCGCGGCCGCTGCCCCTTTCGGTGAGACGGGCTCGTCCCGGGTCCGCCCCCGCGCCCGCGAGGCGGGGTGCGCTCGCCCTTCGCAGAGGGCCGCCGTGGCGGCCGCTTTCGAGGAATCGGGCACGTCGGCCTCCTCGGTGCGCTCGCCCTTCGCAGAGGGCCGCCGTGGCGGCTCCGCCGGAGGGGAGGCGGGTCGGTACGAGGTTCCACAGGGGCCCCACGTCGAGCAATCCGATCGAGCCCCGACGACCGACGGAGGTCCCACGGACGCCCCAGGGATCGGGCACGACGACCCGCGTCGGCGGAGCCCCCGAGCAACGGTTACGTGGCACAATCCGGTTTCCGCGGCTGGCCAAGGATGGGAAACGGGTGCCCAAGCGCTTGAGCGCGACCGAGACGGAGGTCCTGCGACATTTGGTGGAGGAAGCCCACGACTTCCTCGCCGACGGGCACGTCGAGCAGGCGCAACGGAGCGCCGACGAAGCCAGGGCGTTGGCGCCCGACCACCCCGACGTCCTGTGTCTGTGCGGCGAGTTGGCGTGGTTGTCGGGCGACGTGGAGCGCGCCCGCACGCAACTGGCCAACGCCGTGGAGCTCCAACCCACCCACGCCGACGCCCATCACCTTCTGGCCCGCATCTACGAGCAGCTCGACGACCGCGAACGGATGATCGAGCACGACCTCCAGGTACACCGACTCGACGCGGCGGCGGACCGGCGTGCCGGCCTGGGCAGCGCGGCCGACCTCGACTTCATCGAACGCGAGGCTCGACGCGTCCTGGCATCCTTGCCCCCCCAGTTCGCCGAGCGGCTCGGCAACGTCCCGGTGATCCTCGAGGACCGGCCGCACGAGGACCTCGTGCGAGAAGGGTTCGATCCGCGTGCGCTGGGGCTGTTCGAGGGGGCCGACGACGCGACGGGTCGAATGATCGGCGACCTCATGGCGGGCGGCACGGCGCTGCGTCCCACGCGGATCGTCCTCTTTTACGCGAACCTGTTGGCCACCTGCCGAAGCGACGCGGAGCTGGCCGATCAGGTCGAGATCACGATCCTGCACGAGATCGGGCACTTCTTCGGGCTCGACGAGGATCAGGTCGCCGCGCTCGGCCTCGAATGAGGCCGGCTCCATCGAACGCCGGACCACCACGGCCGCCCGGTGAGGGCAATTTCGCGATTGCACCGACGGTTCCGCGGCGGGGGCGATTTCGCCACCGCACGGCGGGGTGGCTACGGTCCTCGCCGTCGGGCGCG
>CAZYSW010000581.1:0-3806 GCA_964650105.1 uncultured Nannocystaceae bacterium | reverse complement strand
CGAAGCCCTCGCGGGCGCGGGCATGGGTTCGGGCGTCGACCTGCCGAGCGACCACGCACGAGCGTTGATGCACGCCACGGGCGAGGCCCGAAGCGAGCGACTGCGGCAGGTCGCCGACGCGCTGGCGGGTCGAGTCGATGTCGTGTTCGTGGCCACCGTGGGGAGCCGCTTCGCCAACAAGATGGGCGGGACCCGGGTGTGGTACGAGGCCTCGGCCGACCTCGAGGTGTACGACGCGTGGACCGGCCGGCTGCTCACCCGAATGCGCAAGTCGGCGACGGCGTCGGGCATCGACAACGACCGGGCCGATCGTGCCGCGCGTCGTCAGCTCGGCGCCGTGCTGGCGGGGGGCCTGCTGGAAACCGCCGAAGTCCCACGCCCTTCGAACCGCGAAGCCGTCGCCTGCGCGGCCGAGCGCCCGACCGGGTGAGCAACGCTCGAGGCTGCTCCCCGGCGAGCGCTATCCCGGCGGCTTGGGCATGCACACGCCACCACCCTCGATCTGGGCGTTGGTGCGGAAGGTGTTGAGGGACTTCCAGCTCGGTTGCTCGAACGTCGGGATCGTGCCGTCTTCGCGGACGTTGGTCACGTGGTAGGTGTGTTGGTTCCAGATCCGTCTGGCCTGGATCCACCGATCCTCGACGTCGCGAATCACCTGCACCGGCGGCCCGTTGGCGGCCCCGCCGTAGATCGATTCGTTGGAGACGACAACGATCTCGGCCGATCCATCGTTATCGACGTCGGCGACGACGGGATACTCGGTCCCCGTACGGCTCGTCCGGGGTGATTGCAGGAGCACCGCACCCGTCCCGTCGAACACGAACATGAAGTTTTCGTCGGCGTACATGGCTTCGGCGACGCCGTCCCCCAAGAAGTCGAAGGCCGTGCCGGCCGCGATCCCGCTCTGGTCCGAGACGGTGGCCTTCCACACGATCGATGCGTCGGCCTCGTAGACGGTGTAGTTGTTGGCGGAGCTCACCGCGAACTCGGCCTTTCCGTCCCCGTCGAAGTCGTGGATCGTGGCCGGACGATACCAGGTGAACGCGCTTGCAGGGTCCCCGGTGGGACGCAGGTCCTGGTAGACGATCGTGCCGTCGTGCTCGAGCAGCGAGATGCCGTACACGTTGGTGAGCAGCACCTCGGGCAAGAGATCTCCGTCGAGATCGGCGATCTGCGGGTAGCCCGGCGCGAGAGCGGTGGTCCACATCGGGCTGCCGTCGTGGTGGAACGCAGCGTTGCCGAGCACGAGCTCGAGGTCGCCGTCGCCGTCGAGGTCGGCAGCCGCGGACGCCGAGTATGTGGGCGCGGTCACGCTGGCGGTCCACGAGCGCTTGCCGAGGTGGTCGTAGACCTCGTTGCCCGCGATGATCTCCACGTCGCCGTCGTTGTCCATGTCGGCCAGTGCGATCGCGGCGAGATAGGACCCGGTCCAGGTCTCGGTCGAGGTCCACTTCGGGGTCCCGTCGTGCTCGAACGCGACGAGTCGACCATCGTTGTCGACGGTGACGATCTCGGGCAAGCCGTCGCCGTCGATGTCACCCAGCGCGGGGCACGTCGAAAGGCTGACCGGGTTCTCGATCTTGTAGTGCATGCTCCCGGTCTCGCCGTCGAGCACGTAGACGTACCCCGATGAGTTGATCGCCGCCCAGGCGACGACCACGATGTCCGGGATGTCGCACAGGTCGATCTCCCCGTCGCCGTTGTCGTCGGTCAGGTTCGCCACCAGCGGCGTGACGATGACGAAGACGTTGCCGCCTTCGCCCTCCCAGGTCCACTGGACGTCGGGGTCGAAGCTGTCGGGGGGCGCCTTGGTATCGCAATTGCCCACCGCGTCCATGTCGTCGATCACCTTGCACATGTCGACGGGCGGCAGCCGACCGCCGTCCGGGATCGCGCCGACATCGAAGATGGGTCCACCTTCGCTCTCGTCGTCGCCGTCGGTCCCCGACGGGGCGGTGGTGTCGGTGGCCGAACCGGTCGTCTGGCTGTCGGTCACCGACGAGGACGGGCCCGAGGTCGCGCTCTCCCCGACGTCCGCGCCTCCCTCGTCGCCTCGACCCGCGCTGCCGCAACCGAGCGCGAGCACTGCCGCCACGGCGGCGCAAAGCTTCGCTGCGTGCATTCGTTCCCCCTGCTCCAAGGTGCCGACCGGCAAGCCACGGCGTCAAGCGCGTTCAAATGAGCCTCGACCGGGTCGACTGGCCCCATTGGCCCACGACCGCTCGGCCCACGACCGTGAAGCACGGCGTGGAGTGACCGGTGCAAAGGTGACGCAAGGTCGGGGGCCAGCGCCGCTGCCGATCCGCGAATCGGATCGGTCGCGTCGCGGCCCAAAGTCGCGGTCCCGGGTCGGAGGTGAATGATTTCGCCGGCTGGCGCGTTCCAAGACCGCCGATGGCCAGGCCCCGGGAGACGAGGGTGCGCTCGTTGCGCCTCAGTGTCGTGTTTCGGGGACGGACCGTCGCCGAGCATCGCTTCGGTACGGGGCGGCCGGTCACGATCGGAGAGGCCGGCGATGTCGACGTGGTCCTCCCGGGGCTGCCCCGCGCATCCGCGGTGCTGGTGGCCGACGACGTCCTGCAGGCCGTCGAGGGCCTCGACCCGATCGAGGCGGACGACGGCTGGGCGCGCATCCGCGTACGGACGCACCCCGACGTGGAGCTGGCGCTGAGGTGGGAGGCGGCTCCGGCCGCTCCCCGGTCGTACCGCAGCCTGCTTCCCGGACGCGAGCTCGCCTACGGCGTGGCATCGATGGCCTGCCTCGCGGCGCTGCTGTTCGTGGGCGAAGCGGTGGGGGCGGTCCGCGTGGGCGGGCCGGGAAACGAGCCCGGTGAGATCGAGCGGATCATGTTGACCCACAGCGCCCATTTTTCCGCGCCGGCTGTGCCGACCGCGCGCATCGTGGTGCCCGAGCCCGACGACCAGGAACGTCTGGTCGCCGACGAGCCCACGCGCGAAGGACCGCATCGCCTCCCGGAGCACGAGACGTCCGACGCTCGGCACCAGACGCTGTCGGACGAGCCCGCGGCCGCGCATCGGCCACTTCACGACGGGGTCCGCGGTGTTTGGCCTGGGGGGATCCATTCCCACGACGCCGCGGGCGAGGTCGATGCGAGCCCCGGCTCTGGGCTGGCCGCGACCGAGACCATCGTGTGCGACGATCCGACCGCGGTCTCCAAGAAACACGTCGACGTCGTCTTCGTGATCGACGTCTCGACGACCATGACGTTCGCACTCGAGCGGCTGTCGACGGAGATCGCGACGCTGGATGCCAGCCTGCGCAAGTACGACCCCGAGCCTCGGTACGGCCTGGCCATCTTCGTGGACGACGTGATGCTGGTCAACGACGGCAAGGCCTACGCCGACGTCGATCGTCTCCGCCGAGACTTCGAGCGGTGGGCACGATTCACTGCCAGCAACCGCCAGATCCACGCGGCCTCCGAGAACGTGGACTGGCCGGAGAACTCGCTCGATGCCCTGCACCGCGCCGCGGTCGGTTTCGACTGGCGCGATGCCGACGAGACGCTGCGCCTGGTGGTGCACGCGACCGACGACGGTTTCGCCGAGCCCGTCACCATGCTCAGCGGCCTCCCGGTGAGGCACGACTACGACGAGACCGTGCAAGCCCTCACGAGCCGTTCCATCCGGGTCGCCACCTTCGCGGCCCGCATCGGCGGACGATGCGAGTGCGAGGACGTGACCCCGGGCTTCCTCGCACCCTACGCCGGTCGCCCCTCCATCCCCGACGCCACCGGCGGCGCTGCCTTCGACATCGACGCCATCGCCTCGGGCCACCTCCACTTCTC
>CAZYSW010000580.1:1982-3834 GCA_964650105.1 uncultured Nannocystaceae bacterium | reverse complement strand
ACATGATCGCGCGTTGGCTTGGAAGGCGGGTGTCGTGGATGGCGGGCGTGGCCGCGCTCGCCTGGCCGCTGGGGGCCGAGGCCAGCCGGGTCGTCTACCTCAATTTCGACCAGACCCAGCTCACCGATGCCAACGGCCAGGACCCCACGACGAACTCCTTCAGCTCCAACGGGTTCACGCCCGGAACGATCACCGGCTGGCCCGGGCTCACCGACGAGCAGAAGGCCGAGCTCGTGTACTTGATGAAGGAGGCGTCGGTCGACTTCGACATCACCTACACCCTCGAGCGCCCGGTGACCGGCACTTACGACATGGTGGTGTTCGGCACCGACACCGACGCCGCGGCCCTGTTCTCCGGGCTCGGCTGCTCGCCTGCGATCGGGCTGGCCGATTGTGACGACGGCAACGCCGAGAACATCGCCTTCATGTTCTACGGTTGCTTGCCCGCGGCCCAGCAATCCGACATGCGCCGGGTCGCGTTCAATGCGTTCGTGGCCCTCGGATTCGGGTGGGGGCTCGAAAACCTCGACGTCTCCGGGCAGATCATGGGGAGCTACACCCTGACGGCCCTCCAGTTCGGAAACACGTGCGTGCCGATCGACGGTGCGGCGGGCTGCAGCCACGTGGGCTGCACCTCGGGGCAGCAGAACTCGACCCAGGATCTTCTGTCTCGCATCGGCGCGCGGGTCGACGACGGACCGCCCGTCGTGACGATCACCAGCCCCGCGAACGGGACCGTCGTCGATCCCGACATCACCGTGCAGGCCGAGGTGTCGGACGCATTCGGCGGCCTGCAGGTCACACTGGAGGTCGTCGAGCCCGGGCAGATGCTCGCCGACAGCGAGCCCCCCTACGCGTGGGACCTCTCCAACGTCCCGCAGGGGATGTGGACCCTCCGGGTGACGGCGATCGACGCCGACGGCAACTCCACCAGCGACGAGGTGGGGGTCTGCGTCGGGCTCGACGAGTGCGTCGCCGAGCCCGGCACCACCGGCGACGAGGCGGGCGACTCCAGCGGGTCCGCGGACGACGAGGGGGAGAGCACCGGTGACGGCTCGACGTCGACGGGAAGCGGCGAGGAGACCGGGAACACGCCGATCGACCCGACCGGCAACCCGACGGGGGGGTTCGGCCCTCCGTCGTCGGCGAGCGGCTGTCACTGCACGGCCGACCCGCGACACCCGAACGGGTGGTCCGGGGGCCTGCTTCTGCTCGCTGCCCTCGGCCTGCGCCGACGCCGGCTCACTCCAGCCGGATGAAGGTCCACTCGCCCAGACCGGCCGCCTCGTCGCCTTCGCCGTAGCTGCCGGTGAGCGCCGAGTCCTCGCGGTTGATGAGCAGCCATCCGTGCCCTCGACCGCCTCGTCCATCCTGCCAGGTGAACGTCACCAGGTTGGCCGGGCGAGGCTCTCCGTCGCGCGCGGGTGCGGTCCGCTGGTCCATCGCGAGCACGTACTCGGCGACGATCCCCTCGCCCCGAAACACGCCGCGATAACGCGACGGCCACAGGAGATCGATCCGTAACAGCCCCGTGTTCCCGCCCACCTCGCCGATCCACTCGCCGGCGAAGTCGGCGGGCACCTCGTAGACCTGGGCATCCGGGTACACCGGGCCGGTGGCCTGCCGAGGGCACGCGAGGAGAATTCCCAGCGCAGCGACGCGTAGGACGGCGGCGAGGCGAGGACGCAAGTCGCCGGGCATCGTAACCCCATCGACACCGTTCACGGAGGCTCGCCGCCCCCAAGCGGCGCCGATTCGGTCGAGCGTGCCGCCCCGCCCTCTCCGGCCGGCCGCACCTCCCCCCCCGGAGCGCCCGTGAAGGGCCGATGTGCCGGTGAGATCCCGGTCGTCG
>CAZYSW010000580.1:0-1972 GCA_964650105.1 uncultured Nannocystaceae bacterium | reverse complement strand
AGGAGATCCGAGAGGTCCCGCGAGGCGATGCCACCGTCTCGGGCAGGATGGCGGCGTTGCTCGACGCGCGAAGCCTGCCCGATCGGCCTTTTGCCTCGCGCCCGGCGAGCGCCGCCACCGACGGCGTGCTCACTCGACGCGACGCCCCCGTTTTCCGGCCTGCACGTGCTCGCACGTCTTCACCGGAGGACGTGGACGCGCGGGGGCGCGTGCGCGGTCGTTGCGCTGCAGCCCGCCGCGGACCCCGTCGACGGATCCTTCGCTGCTACAATGCGCGCCCGATGAGGACCCGCGCCCCAACGATCCACGGTCGTCGGCGTCCGTGGTCACCGGCGCGCGGCCTGGTGCTGGTTCTGTCGCTGGCCTTCGCAGCGCCGTGGAGGCCCGAGGTCGCGCACGCCGGTCCCTCCGCGACCGAGCCCGCGGCGCCGACCGACGACGGGGTGTTGCCGGACACCGATCCCGACGCCGTCGCGGCCGACGAAGCCGAGCCAGCGACGGCGGACGAACCCTCCCACGCCGCCGGCGAGGTCGAACCCTCCGACGCCGCCGGCGAGCCCGCGACCGCGGCAGCGACCGTCGAGGCCGATGCATCGCCCTCCGAGGGCGGCACGGCGCGGGCGTCCGCGCCCGACACGGCCGAGACCACGCCGGCCGCGGCTCCGGTCACGACCCCGACCGAGCCCGTCCAGCGCATGCCCGCGATGGAGCGCGCCGGGTGGTGGACGTTGTTCGGCGCCTTCGCGTTGGGCACGACCGCGGGGGTCCTCGGGGGGCTCGCCGAGCGCGAGGAGGATCGGGCCCTACGCCTGGCCCTCACGATCGATGTGGATCGGGGGACGCAACCGCTCTACGAGGACCGGCGAGCCCAGTACGAGCGAGCCCTCGAGCGCGGTCACGCCTTCGATCGGGCGGCGATCGGGCTGGCGGTGTCGGCCGGGATCACGGCGGCGATCGGGGTGGGGATCTTCATCGCTTCGCGCCGTCGAGCCGGGCACGTCGACGCACGGGCCAGGCTTTGGGGCAACGGCGTGGAGGTGCGGTTTTGAGAGCACCGACTCGGGCGGCGGTGGCCGTGCTCGGCCTGGGGATCGGCGGCTGTTTCGGTGAGCCCGACGAACCCGTGCTGTTCAGTTGCGATCCGCAGAGCGCCCCCGCGTGCCCCTCCGGATACACCTGCCACGTCGATGGGTGCTGCCACCGCGACGGCACCGATTTCGACGCTCACTTCTCGGCCTGCGGCTCCATGCCCTCCGCGCCCACGTCCTCGGCGACCTCGCAGACCGGCGACCCGACGGACGGATCGGGCAGCGACGTCGGTCCGAGCACCTCGACCTTTGCCGACACGGACACCGGCACCTCGACCTTTGCCGACACGGATGCCGGCACCTCGACCTTGGCCGACACGGATGCCGGCACCTCGACCTCCGCCGACACGGACACCGGCAACTCGACGGCCACCGACGCGGGTACCACGACGTCGACCGGGACCGGGGCCACGGAGACTTGGAGCACGACGACCTGAGGGCGAAGCGCATCACGCGACGCTTCGGGTCCCAGCGGTTCACGTTCGGTGCGGCCCCCCCGCCCGCACGGCCGCAGTCGGACACGGTTCGACGTCCGTGGTGGACGACGTTGCTCGAGGACGCCGGCAGCGGCGACGCCGACGAGGCGAGACCGAAGGGATCTCGGGCACATCGCGAGCACCGACCCCACGCAGCCGCGTGCGGTCGGGGGCGGTGCCGTCGGGGCGCGGGCCTACCACCGCGCCCTTCGGGGACGGTGGCCCGTCGTCCGCGTCGCGGCTGCTTGCTGCGATTGCCCGCGTACGCTAAAAGACGCCGCCACCAAGAGGCGGAAGCGGTGCCGTGGGGCTGAAAGATCTCTTCTCGGGCAAGGGTCGCGGCAAGTCGAAGATCAGCAAGCTGATCAAGACCGCCACCAATCCCTATACCCAGTCCGTCGAACGGTA
>CAZYSW010000579.1:0-3840 GCA_964650105.1 uncultured Nannocystaceae bacterium | reverse complement strand
GGCATGGAGCCCCGTCCCGCGGCATGGAGCCCCGGCATCGGCATGGAGCCCCGGCATCGGCATGGAGCCCCGCGTGGAGCCCCGGGGGGGTGTAGGCTTGGGGTATGAGTCGTCGGAGGCTGACCATACCCGTGGCGTTGGCTGTGTCGAGCTTGGCCGTGTCGTTGGGATGCGGCGATGACGGTTCCGATGAGGGTGCGACGGTGGGTGGTGACACCGGGGCGACTACTGGCACGGCGAGCGACGCGACCGGCAGCACGGCCGACGCGACCCAGACGGCGAGCACCACGGACGGAAGCGAGACGGCGACCACCGAGGGCGACGGCGAGACGCGGGCGACCGACGAGACGGCGGAGGGCACGGCGGATACCGGCAGTCAGTTCTACTGCGAGACCATCGCGGACGCGCAGGAGTGCGAGGCGCATCCCGACTGCACCTGGGAGCCGGGACTCGGGATCTGCTTGCGCGACTGCCCGACCATCGAGGACGAGGCGACCTGCAACGAGACGGGTCTGTGCTTCTGGGACGGCGAGACCTGTCAGTTCGGCGGTATATGATAGCGACGCCGCGGCCCGGTCGGGCCGCACACACCCCCGGATGACGCCCCCGAGCAGAAGCGAGACCGTGCTGCGCCGCGCCGGCGTGGTGCGGATCTACGAGGTGCACGATCGTCTCGTGGTGCTGGGGCGCGACGGCCGTGGACAAGAGCTGGTGGGGGACTCGGCCGTCCTGGCGCGGGCGGTGTCGTCGTTTTTCGAGGAGGCCCACACCGTCACCGAGCTGCTCGAGCACCTGGAGATCGCCAGCGGCGCTCCCATCGGCGACCCCCGGGTCGTGCACGAGCTGGTGAACTTGCTGACGACGGCCGGCGTGCTGGAGGTCGTCGATCCCGACGACGTCTCGGGTGGTCTGCCCCTTCGTCGGCACGGGCCGACGCGCATCGTGCTGGGGGTGACCGGCGCCGTGGCGACGATGCATACACCCGCGCTCGTTCAGGCGTTGCAGCGTCGGGGGTTCACCGTACGGGTCGTCGCCACCGAGAACGCGATGCGCTTCGTGACGGCCGACGCCCTGCGCGCGCTGACGCACTCCCCCGTAGTCACCAGCGTCTGGCCGGAGACGGGCGAGGTCGGCGTTCCGCACATCGACCTCGCCCGGTGGGCGGACGCGGTCGTCGTGTGCCCTGCGTCGGCCACGACGATCTCGCGGCTGGCCACGGCCGACCACAGTTGTGTGCTGGCTGCGACCGTGCTGGCCTCGCATGCGCCGGTGCTCGTCGTTCCGTCGATGAATCCCACCATGTACGGCGCGCCGGGGGTGCAGCGAAACCTCGAGCAGCTCGTCGCGGACGGGATGCACGTCGCCCATCCCGCGACCGGCCTGGAGATGGCCGATCCGCCCCGCGCCAGGCGGCCACTTCTGGGCGCGGCACCTCCGGCGGCGGTGATCGTGCAGCTCGTCGAGGCGATGCTCCACGGGGAGCGGGCCCGGACGCGCTCCCCTCGGTCCGCGAGCGATTGGGACGCGTTCTATCGCCAGCACGACGAACGCGAGCTCCCCTGGCAGGCCTCGGACCTCGACCAGGACATCGCCGAAGCGCTCGCCCGCGCGGCTTCGTCCCCCGCCTCGGTGCTCGACATCGGTACGGGTCTGGGCACGGTGGCCATCGCGTGCGCCGAGCGAGGCCACCGGGTCGTCGCCACCGATCTGTCCGCGGTGGCGCTCGAGCAGGCGCGGGCGCGGGCCCCCACCGCACCCGTGGTGTGGGTGCAGGACGACATCACGGCCACCCACCTGCACACGTCCTTCGACGTGGTGATCGACCGCGGCTGCTTTCACCTGCTGACCCCGGCGGAACGCGTCGGGTACGCCGCGGCGGTCGTGAAGCTCACCGCGCCCTCGGGAACGCTGCTCGTCAAGTCCCTCGCGGGGCCAGAAGCCGAAGCGCGAGGCGCCTGGGCATGCAGCGGGACCGAGCTGCAAGCGCTGCTCGGCCCCGCCTTCGAGCTGCTCGAAGAACGCGACAGCGCCCTGCCCGGGCCGGGCCAGGCACCCTCCGCACACCTGTTCGTCCTTCGCCGAACGTCGTTCGACGCCGCATAGGCGGTCGTCTGCGAGGTCCCCAAGAAGTCGCGGAACGCCCCGACGAGTTCGGGGACTATCGGAGCCGTGCAACCTGTCGGACAGCCCCAGTCGGAGGCGTTTCGCTTCGAACGACTGCGCGCACAAGATGGCAAGCCCCTCCTCCCTCCCCCCAACATGAGGTCGCTGTGTGCCCGAGGCGGGCTGGACCCGGCCAAGGTCGGGGAGGCCACGCAGCTATGGGAAACCGCGCTCACCGAAGTCCGAACGACGCCCTCCTATCCTTCCGAAGAGCGGCTCTTTTGGCTGCTCTTTTTGCTCGCACGGCACCACGCCGAGAATGGTGAACGGCCTCGCGCCCAGCAGCTCCTCGAGGCGACCATCCCGTACCTGAACGATCCGAGACACGCCCAGATCGGCTTCGGTCTGGCGGCGCGCAACGCGGGCGCCATGGGGGACCACGACGCCGCCGCACGCTGGGCCGCGCAGCTCGACCCGCGTTCGGAGGACCTGCAGATCGACACCAACTATCGGTTCAGCGTTGCCTACGTGGCACTGCTGCGGGACGACATGCAGACGGTTTTGCAGGTGCTGGGCTCGGAGGTCGACGACGTACCGATCTCCGACGCATACGACGACGTGTGCGGCGTGCTGCGGGCCCATGCCCACGAGCGACTGGGCCGGCTCGACGTCGCGCAACGGCAGCTCGCGCGCTTCGCCTCGAGCCTCAAGGGCCTGGAGGCGGTCCAGGAGATCGTCCAGTTGAACGCCCCCAACCTACAACTGTGCCCGCAGAGCCTTCCGCCGGTCGAGCAGCGCGTGCAGCAAATGTTTCAGAACGTGATCGCGACGCGTTCGGGGATCAACCTGCGGGGATTCTTCATCATCCCGATTCTGGGGTTGGGAGCGGCCTTGGGAGGGGAGGCCCTGGAGAGCTCGCTCGATCCACCGTGGAACGAAATCGTGCCCGGGGTGCTGGTCGGCGCGCTGGTGCTGGTCATCATCGTGCTCGTGTTCAAGACGGTGCTACGGGGAACGATGCAGCGCCAGCGCCTGATCCAAGTCGGGGCGCGAGGCACGGGCCAGCTCCTGGTCATCGAGCAGACGGGGACACGCGTGAACGATCAACCGATGGTTCGCCTGAGGATGCTCGTCGAGGTCCCCGGCCGCGAGCCGTACACGGTCCTCCACCATGAGGTGGTCCCCCTGATCCGGCTTCAGCAACTCGTGCCGGGGTCGTCCTTGCCGGTCATGGTCGATCCGAAGGACCCGACGGTGATGGCCGTCGTGTGGGGCTGAGGGGTCCGGCGGAGCGCAACGGGCGCATGCGCTCTCCTTCCGCTGCACCGCGGTTCGGTGCGACCGCGTCGTCGCGGGAGGCGACGGGTCGTAGGGGCTGAAACTGCCGTCCCCCCGATGCCCGATGGTAAGCTTCGACGGTGGTGCGGGGGCCCGTACGATGTTGTCTCGTCGCGGTGCTGGCGTGTGGCTGCGCACAGGGCGTGGAGGACATGAAGGGCAACCCGTTCGGCGGAAGCCATTCCGTGGGGGAAGCGTCCACGGGCGAGCCGGGCACGGGGAGCAGCACGAGCGGCAGCAGCTCGGAGGACGAGGGGAACTCGTCGAGCGGCGAAGACGACGGACCGGGCTCGACGAGCGGGGTGGTGAGCACCACCGACCCCGACAGCAGCAGCGACGACGGCTCGAGCTCCGACGATGGGTCGGGGCCGATCATGTGCCAGAACCACCTCACTTGCG
>CAZYSW010000578.1:0-3859 GCA_964650105.1 uncultured Nannocystaceae bacterium | reverse complement strand
GAGCGCCTCGTGTGAACCGGCGGCGGGGGCGAGAGCCGAGACGCTACGACGAGGCATCGTGGGCACCCGCTCCAAGAAGCGACCTCAGGTTCTGCTTCAGTCGACCTTGGACATCATCCTCGCTCAAGGCCCACACCTCCGCGAGCACGCCGATCGCACCGTCCAGCGCCCATGGGACCACCGGGCCACCTTGGTCTTGAGCAAACGGTCCATCCGACTCGGTCAGCACGCGATCGGGAGGCATCCCCTCAAGCAGTCGGCGCCCCTTCTTCGTCCGCAGCATTGCGGGCCCTACGCTAAACCAGCAACCAAGGTCACAGGCTCGCCTCAGCTCGCCAATCGTACCGGTGAACCAGTGCAGCACTGCAGTACCTGCTGCGGGATGCTGTTCTAGCTCGTTGAGCACCGAAGTCGCGGCCCCTCGTGAGTGGATGCTCATGATCCGACCTCCGGCCTTCTCAGTGAGCCCGAGCATTCTCCGAAATACTCGCTGCTGCAGGTCAAAAGAACCTCGGTGGCGCGCGGAGCCATCCAGGCCAATCTCTCCAACGTACCGAGCCTGCGGCAGTAGACGTCCGAACTCGTCCACCTCTGCATGTCGCTGCGCAACAAGCTCCGGATGCAGGCCGAGCGCGACCTTCACGCGCGGAGCGTCCCCGACGACACGATTTGTCCCTGCCCAGGCAAGCGGCGTTGTCGTGACCGCGAGCACGTAGCACTTGCGGCTGGTGATCTCGGCAACGAGCTCCGTGGGATCCGGAAAGAGGTCGACGTGGCAGTGAAAGTCGATCACAAGACCCCTTCGGACTGAAGCAGAACCCGGATCTCCTGCAATCCGCGTTCAACGAGTTCCACGGCAGCATCCACGTCATCGACGTACCGGCTACTCAACGCGTTCCGGGACCACCTGCGAACGCCCTCCGCTTCCGCACGGAAGCAGGCCAGCGCCGCAGAGCGAACATCGTCAAAGTCGCTCTGCGCCTTGAGATCTTCGTACACGTACTCCGTCGCGTCCGTCTGTCCCCAGGCGTTAAAGGCGGCCCGCCTCACGAGACAGGGGACGCATCGCCCGCAGTGCCGGTAGCCAAACCGACCGAACCGGCCGCAACTCGTAGAAGACGAGACGAGCGAAGCCAGCAAGTCTTGGTCTGAGCAGCTCAAGAGCATCTCTCCCTTCGTCCTGTGCTGGTATGGATTCTCGATTCGTATCTTCAGCCCCGCGCGGTCCCAAGTCTGTTGAATTAGGCGCAGGAAGTAGGGGTGCGTCGTCCGTGTGCTCAGGCTTCCGACACGAAGAGGTGTCAGCGGCACGTTGTAGCTGATGAACCCGTTCTCCGGGACAATCAGCTTGCAGGCTTCGTCGTCGGCATCCTCAATCGTGGTGGCGACAATCGCACCGAACGCCAGGAAGATGATCGACCGCGCCCTCTGCGAGCGTTCGGCTGTGCCCGGAACCTGGGCTGCGTGCGACAGCTGAACGTGGCTGCACGTCGGGCCAACCGCCTTGGCGAAGTCACTCTGACGGTCCGAGTCTCCCTTCGCAACCTGGCTGACGAAGACTGGAGTATAGCCGGCGCCTACGAGGTCGATACCGCCCACCAAGCTGTCAACCCCGCCGGAGAGTAGGCTGACGCAGTCGCCCTCGACCAAGGGGCGTCTCACGCGATTGGTCCGCCGAAGTGGTGGCAGTCCGCCACCGTAGACCGAGATCGACCAGATATCGCCTGTCAGGAAGCGTAGAGCCTCGACGAGGCCACCGACGTGAGGAGCCCACCTTGCGGGCTCGACCAGCGCGACGTGAAGGTCGATTTCTCGGGTCCAGCCGTCTGGGCTTCGGCTCCGAAGGCAGCCCTGATCCGCTGCGACGGCTGCGAGAGCGAGGAGTGCGAAATCCCAGGCCGCCGCCGTAGGCGCCACCCCCTGGCGGCGAACAGCCTCACGAAACCTCAGGCCAACAGTTCCGTGAGCCGAGTCGGATGCCGCCTGCATCATCGCAAAGTTGAGGTCGCCGGACTGCAGTGCTGCCGGGTCCGGTGCGCATATCACCTTCATTCGACGTACTCCTCGAAGACCGCGAAAGTGTCTTCCAGGACGCTGCTGGCGAGCCTCGTCGCGTCTGCATTGGTGAGAGGCGTGCCGTTCGAACGTCGCTCTCGGAACGCCGAGGCCACCGTCTCCTGGATGTAGTCTCGAATCTCGTCAAGGCGCCGCATTGCGGCCGCTGGAGATGGGGCGTTGTCGATCACCGACTTCCCTACATCCAGTTGGACTCGGTAGTGGATCTCGTACACAAGGTGTCTTTCCAAGACCCACGCGATCTCGTCCGAGGTCAGCGCACCAAGATCCACACCGGGTTGGTCCGCTAGGAGATCCGACAAGGCTGCTGCGATCGCGTGCTGACTTGCCTCGGCGTCCTGCGAGCCGTCGCTGGGGCTGACGAACTCGACGATTGCATCGATGACCTCTCGGGCGGAGAGCCCAGCGAGCAAGGCAGGGTCAAGTGGCGCACCGTCTGTGGTGGGGGCTCCCGCCAGAGAGCGCAGTGCCCCGTAGAGGCCTCCGGAGCGGACCGCCGCACCGCCCATTCTTCGCGCGGCCGTCCGGCTGCCGCCGAGTCCTCGGCTCGAGTAGCTGCCGAGTCCCTTACGAAGGTTGTCGCTCGATCCGCCTCTGGCGAAGTCACCCAACGCCCTGCGGGCTCCGCCAAACCGAGCCGACGGAGCGACCGGTACTCCAGCGGAAGGGTCGGCAGCACCATCGCCCTGCTTGGCAGCTTCGCCGGGACCAGGCACCCAGGGCGGAACCATGGGCACGCCGCCCCCCGGTCCAGAACTAGACGCAGAGGTTCCCATCACGCCTCCTTCTTGAGGCGCTCTTCACGGGTGCCGGTGTCCCGTCGGCTCCTCTCCACGTCTGCAGCAGTTCGGTCGCCCACGGCTTGTCCCCAAGCAAAGGCACGATGGGCGCAGTTAGCCGAGCGACATCGATGCCCTTCAGGAACTGCGCGAAGGTCTTTGACACCTCCGGGGCCGCGTCGATGAGGGCCAAGAAGGCGAACAGGACGTTCGGCTTGCCCCATTCTTGTTCTTGTCGAGCTCGGACAAGGAGTCGCTCGACCATCAGCTGATGGTCTCGTCCGGGGAGCGCCTGCAGCCGTTGCCGCAGTGTGGTGTTGCTTGAGGTCAAGGACAGCAGCGCCTCCAGCAGAGCCAGTGCTTCCGTCGACATTTGGTCAGCAGCAGTGATGATGGGCATCGTCTCGCGGCTCACATAGACGACCGCACGCAGGTCGGAATCCGCGAGGGCCGGCTCGAGTGCGAGCCAATGACGAACGAAGGGGGTGTCCCAGTCGCGGTCGAGACCGTCGACTTCGCTCCCCTCACGTGCTGACTTCTCCCACTCGGCGAGAAACGAGGGACGGCCACCATCGGCGTTGTTCACCTCAGTGACGAGCTTCTGGTAGGCGACCTCTGACGCACATCGCTCGAACAGCAGCACCTTCGCAAGTGTTGCCTCGTCGACCGAAACCGACTGGGACCTCGCTACGGCGAGGCGGATCCAGAGAGTATTCAGGAAACGCTTGATTAGCCTCGGGTTGCCTGCAACTTGAATAGCCGACGCTAGGAGTGGGGCGAGGCGATCCGATAGCTCAAGGTTACGTTTGAGTCCGTCGGAGCACGAAGGCAGAAGCTCGAGCATGAACTCCAGGTCCGCGCGCTTGCCTTTCCACGACTCGGAGAGACGCTTACACACTGCATCCCGGACACGCTCCTTCTCTTCGTCAGACACGTCGGCTTTGTCGATGTGGAGGAGCATGAGGTACGCCCGCACCTCTTGCGTGCCGAGCGGCGGAACTCGG
>CAZYSW010000577.1:3402-3866 GCA_964650105.1 uncultured Nannocystaceae bacterium | reverse complement strand
CAACGCCTCGGCCTCATCACCGCCTTCTACGGGGGCGCCAACACCTACAGCACGCAGGATCAGATCTTCTGTGCGGCGGGGCTCACCGTGGTCTCGCCGTCGGTTCGGGGCAGCTCGGGGTTCGGCAAGGCGTTCTACAGCCTCAACGACAAGGATCTGGGCGGCGACGAGATCATCGACCTCTTCTACGTCGCGCGGTGGCTGGCCGAGCGCACGGGGCTGCCCGAGCGCCGCATCGGGGTCTACGGCGGCAGCCACGGCGGCTACGCGACCATGCGTGCGCTGACCTTTCCGCCCGAGACCAACGGCCGCAACGAGTTCTTCCCCTTCGGCTTCGGCCTCGCGCACGCCGGGTTCTCCTCGATCAAGACCTTCTACGACGCGACCAACATCCCCGACTGGGTGGTGCTCGAAAGCGGCGACCCCAACGTGCCCGCCGATCTGGCCAAGATGCTCGATCGCAG
>CAZYSW010000577.1:0-3392 GCA_964650105.1 uncultured Nannocystaceae bacterium | reverse complement strand
GCACGTCGACCGCCTGCAGGCGCCGCTGCTTCTGACGCACGGCAGCAAGGACTGGCGGGTGCCCGTCGAGGAGAGCCGCCAGTTCGTGGAGGCGGCGCGCCAGCTGGAGCGTCCCGTCGTCTACGTCGAGATCGAAGGGCAGGGGCACCACATCGAAGGGCTCTCGCTCCAGGTCGAGCTCCATCAGGCGCGCTTCGACTTCCTCATGGCGGTGGCCGAGGCGGCCCCCTGAGCCGGGCTCGCGTCGAAAGTTCCTCCAACGTCACCATCGGCGGGCCCGGTGGTCCGGGGCAGCAATTTGTGCGGGCGACCGGTCACCCCCGCAGGCCCGGGCGTGCATGCGGGTGGGCGTCGCGAAGGCCGCGACCCCCGAATCGCGGCGTTCGTCGTCGCGGTCTTCGGTCTTGCGCGGCGCCTGAAGAACTTGCGCGACGGAGGTGGCGCCGGCGCGGTTGCGCTCGGCGGGCCGTGGCGGGTCTAAAGGAGCATCTGCGGCCGTGCTATCGTCCGCGCCCAGCCTCCTTCTCCGTCCCCAATGGCCTATGGTCTGCTAGCGCTCTTCGCCGATCGGGAACAGTATCCCAAGGTTCCGCCCGAGTTCGCCGAGCACGTGGGCTGGCTGGTGTTCGGGGCCGTCGCGCTGGTGCTGGTGTGGGCGTGGGCTCGGGCGGAGTCGGTGCGCCGAGCGTTGCTGGCGCTCGAGGATCCTCGCGCGATGGCGGTGCTGCGCATCGGCTTCGCGCTGATGACTTTGGTGTGCTTTCTGAACCTCGCGCCGTACTGGCGCATGCTGTGGAGCGACGAGGGGATCTTCGATCTCTACTACGCGCGCGACCGTCTGGGTCGAACCGCGCTGCGAGGCTGGACCCCCGAGGACGGCTTCTTCGACCTGTGGGCGGTCGCCTGCTTTCTGTGGAACAAGCCGTCGGCGTTCTACATCTGGGGCAGCCCCGACTTCGTCGTGGGCTACATGCTGGCGTTCTTCGGCGTGCTCTTGCTGTACGCCGCCGGCGTGTTCACGCGCGTCATGGGCGTGATCGCCTGGCTCATGATGAGCGGGATCTACAACCGCAACGCGCTGTACTGGGAGGGGACCGACACCGTCTATCGCTGCTTTTGGTTCATCTTGTTGTTCGCCAAGACCGGCCACGCCTGGAGCATCGACAACTGGTGGCGTTGTCGGCGGCTGCGCAGCAAGGGCCTGCTCGCCGAACCGGGCGACGCCGACACGGACGCCTCGGGTCCCCCCAGACAGCCCGTCTATCGGCTCGTCCCGAGCTGGCCGCGGTACTTGTTCATGCTCCAGCTCGCGGCCATCTACGTGACGACGGGGGCGCTCAAGACCGGCCAGGTCTGGCACAAAAGCGACGCGCTCTACTACGCCCTCAACATGGACCACTTCTACCGGTTCGAGAACGCCACGCAGGTCGTGAGCGCGGTGTTCGCCACCAACCTGTTCCGGTTGATGACGTGGGTCACCCTCTGGTGGGAGCGCCTGTTCCCGCTGGTGCTGGTGGGCGTGGTGCTGCGCTTCGGCAGGCTGCACGCCGACGAGCCCTGGTACCGCGCCCAGCGACGGCCGGCGTGGAGGCTGTGGCTGGGTCGCGCGGCGCTGCTTTGCGGTTACGTGTTGTTGTACCGCATCGTCTACCTCGCGGTCCCGTTCTGCCTACCGATGAAGGACGGCGTTCCCCAAGACGCCGCTCCCGTGCTGTTGCGCCTCCACATCGCGATGGGCGTCGTCGTGCCGGCGTTCGTGGTGGCCTATCTCGCGTTGCGACGTTGGCCGCTGGTGATCTTCCGCGGCGGCCGATCGCTGGGGCCGCTCACCCGTCGGTTCGCGTGGCTTCGGATTCCCGAGCTGCGGATCGACGACGAAAGCCTCCGCGCGTGGCTCTTGGGCCGTCGGCTGTGGCTGACGCTCGGCGTGATGTTCCACGGGTTTCTGATCCTGTTCATGAACATCGGCATGTTCCCGTTCATCATGCTGATGACCTACGTCGGCTTCGTCAGCGGCGAAGAGGTCACGCACGCGTTCCGTGGCCTCGTGGCTCGGCTGCGGCGACGCCGGCGGCTGGCCCGGCTCGCTCCGCCGGCGCTCGACCGCTTCCTCGCCCCGGCCCAAGCCACCGATCGAGTGCCGCCGAAAGGCCGCCGAGTTCCCGATCTCCTGATCCTCCTGTTCGGCCTCGCCGGCGCCGCGCTGGTCTACGGCAAGGTCGAGAAGGTGGAGTGGGTGGGCACGGCGACGTACGGCTGGCTTCTGGCCATCGTCCTGACCGCGACCGTGTTTCGGCTGCTGCGACCCACCGCCATCGACGTGGCCCGTTCGCGCGAGCCCGGCCCTGCCTTGGCCTACGGCGCGCTGGGGCGAGCGCTGGCATTGGGCGCGGTGGTCTGGCACAGCACGGCCGTCGCGATGCACCTGTTTCCGAGCTATGCGATCTTCGCCAAGTGGCGGGGGCCCGCGCGTTCGATCTTCGGGAGCTGGCTGTCGGGGACGGGCACCACGCAAAGCTGGTCGATGTTCGCCCCCAATCCCCCGCGCGCCAACACGTTCATGAAGACCGTGGTGGTGACCGAGGACGGTGAGCGCTGGGACCTGCGCAACAACGCCTTCTCCTACCGGCCCAATCCCTGGATCATCAACGACCGCATGCGCAAGATGCATCGCCGCATGGTGGGCAAGAGCAAGTGGTACCTGCGCTACTGGGCCGACTACCACTGCCGTGAGTGGGCGCTCGAGCACGGCGGGCAAAAGCCCGCGGAAATCGACATCAAGAAGCTCGTCACCCACATCCCGCCTCCCGAGGTGGTGAACCTGTGGCAGCCGCGAAAGAACAAGGGGCGCGTCGAACCTCGCTCCGGCGCCGTCTCCGGTCGACCCTACGTGCCCCGCCAGTTGCGGGTCCGCGAGTACGACGTGCAGACCTACAAGTGCGGGGAGGGTGGTGAGCTGCCGCTGTTCATGAAGGAGCGCTACGGCCTCCCCGTCACCGACGAGGATCGCCAGAAGGCGGCCAGGCTCGAAGAGCGAGAGGCTCGCAAGTACCAAAACCGCAAGGAGACCTGGGAGCGCCGGCGCGACTGGGGTCGTTGGTGGGCCGACGACGAGACCCCGAAATCGAAGCGAGCGCCCGCGCGCCCACAGTCCATCGACCCACCCGAACCGGAGCCCGACCTCGACGAGGAGCCCGAAGACTAGCCCGACGACCCGGGTTAGCATCAAGGAAGCGGATGAGCGCACACCAGGACAAACAGGCAGACGCGACGGCGGGGTCGGGCGGATCGGACCTGGCCGAGGCGCTCCTGCACCAGCCCGTCGCCACCGACGATCGGTCGGATCGGCGGTGGGCCTACCCCCTGTGGGGCATCGTCCTGGTCTCGTGCTT
>CAZYSW010000576.1:0-3895 GCA_964650105.1 uncultured Nannocystaceae bacterium | reverse complement strand
CGCTCCCATTCCTTCGCGAGGTGGCCGTGGTTGCTCCAGAACCTTTGGCCGCCGTCCTGCGGATCGGGGAACCGTGCCCTGCCGTTTAGGCCATCCCAGCCGAGCGACGTCCAGACGTGCATCCGATCGCCGAGATAGCCGCGCTCCATGACGAGGATCGGCTTGGCGAACCCGGATGATCGAATCCGCAATCCCTTTCTCCAGCCCCAGCAAACCGCGAAGTCCGCAGTCACCTCGGGCCGCTCGTGAAATAGCGAAACGACCACACCATGCCTTGCCAGCCCGGCGCACATTGCCCGGACGTGGTTGGAAACGTCGCCAGTGCCGGTTCGGCTGAGAAAGACCGCCGCCTTCACGACTTGACGACGCCCCACACTTCCTCACCGTAGGCGACGTGATCGGGGAACATCTCTCGGACGACGCGACCAACGGTCGACCACCAAAGATCATGCCCCAGGATCATCCCGCCTGACCGCACCTTCGGCGCCCATGCCTCGATGTCCCGCCTGACACCATCCTCGGTATGGTCGGCGTCGATGAAGACGAAGTCGAGCGATCCGTCCTCAACCCTCTTTGCCTGCGAGACGCTGTCGCCTTTGAAGATCAGGCAGCGGCCGTTGTAGCGGCCCATCTTCCGGCACACGTCGAGTTCGATGGCCGACATATCGAAATCGGAGTAGGTTTCTGCGTTCTCGACATCGCGCAGCGGCAGAACCTTCCATTGGTCAACGCCGATCATGTGAAGCTCGGGACAGGCATCGAGGACGGAGAACAGCGTCTTGCCCTTCAGCACCCCGATCTCCGCACCGCGCTTCCATCCGTTCTGCCGAACGAGGTCGATGATGACGCGGCGCTGATCGGTCGGCTTGACCAGATGCGCGAGCCGTGCCCGATCGCTCAACACCACGCCTTCCTGACCCATTTCGACCTCTCGCGTTCCTTGATCGGATCGTATGGCCCCGACATGAAGCCTGCGATCATCCCCGCCGGCCGCTCCTTGCGGTGCATGGGCCGGTATTGCATGACGCCGCTGTCCTCGCCGAAGGTCGGCTGATCCGGGCCGAGCACATGGGCGACCCACGACTGATCCCCTGTCCAGTAGGCGGCTTCCTGCTTGGCCCGCTCCAGCCGATCCGGTGTCAGGCTCGTCCAGACGTGCGGATGAAGCCCCGGCTCCATAACGAACAGCGACGTGTTGTAGGGCTCGTCGTCGGCCTGGTCCCAGATGCGGAAAGGCCCGGTCAGCACAGGAGACAGATCGCCCAGCACCACAACATCGAGGTCGATCGAGGCGAACCGGCCGCCGATCCGCTCATGGAACTCCGGCGACCAGCCCCACAGTTTTGGCAGGTAATCCGGCAGTGCCGAAACCTCCCGCGGCATCACGATCGAGCCGGGATAGTCGAAACTCCCGTCCTGCACACAGATCAGTTCATGCCCGCCGTGGCGCCGCAGCATCGAGGCGAGCGTGTGGACGTGGCGCTCTTGATACCGAACAGTTCGCTTCCAGAAGCCTTTGCCTTTCCACAGCCAGCAGACGAACTTCACGGGGCCATCCCGACGCCGTAGTTTCCGTTGTCGAAGATCAACGACGCATCCGGCATCGTGAACTCCATCTCAGTCCACCGCAGCAGACGCGCGAAGATAAGTCTCTTGCCGATAGGTCCATCAACATAGAGCCTCTGCACGGTGAAGCCGTTGAGCCGGGCCAGTTCGCGGTAGAACGCCTCGGTCGGATACCAGCGCCCGTGCTTCTTCCAGTCACCCGGCAGCGGCGTTGTCGACACGATCACTGCTGCGGCCGCCTCTATGACATTTCGCCATGCCGGCTCCTGTTCGGCGACGTGCTCCGTCGTGCCGAAGTTCGTCACCATGTCGAACCGGCCGAGATTGAGAGGCTGCTGAAGATCGAGCGGCAGCGCACCGTCTTTGCCGTTGAGGTCGACCGACGTATGCTCGATCCCGATGCCTGCGAAATAGTCCTTGAAGGTGCCTGTGGCATTCCGCTTGTTGCCCAGCTCCAGCATCGTCGTTCCGACAAGCGGGGTGAGTAGATTGGCCTCCAGAGGCGGGATCGGGTTCACTGCGGCACGTCCTCGGGCAGTTGGCCGTAGCGCATGCCCTTCTCGGCGGCGGAGATCATGACGTCGCCACGGTCCTCGAAGGACGGCATGACAGCGAGGATGTCGAAGACGCGGGCATCCGGACGAATGACCCACCCGGCCGGCGACCCGCCATAGGCATAGTTCATGTCCGACGCATGAATGATCCGCATGGTTTCATCGACGCCCGACAACTCCATGAAGTCGCCGCGGATCGTGTGCGTCACGACGGTCGACAGTTCGTTCGAGTCAAAGACCTCCCTGCCCCGCTGAGGATCGATCGACACCCAGACCTGAGCGTGCTGACGCCATTCGACGCGATCGTTCAACGGCCCAGGCACCAAGACCTTGTGCTGGATCAGAACGAGGTTGTTCCTCTTGCGCGCGGTGATCATCAGGAGTGATCATTCATGATGCGGAGTTGCGCGATCACGAAGTCCAACGCGTACTGGACCTTGCGCGGCACCTCCAGCGTGCGCGGCTCGGCAAAGGTCGGCAGCGGGTTGTGGAAGTAGTGCCCGGCCAGAAGCTTCAGCGCCTTCCTGATCCCGCGCATGTTCTCCAGAACGGCTTCACCATCCGGGTAGCCGGCCGTGAAGCTGATTTCGATAGAACCGGGCTCTGCACTCGCGAAAGGCCAATGCTGCCCCTGCTTCTTGTAGACGTAGCCGACGAGGCCATAGGTCGAGTAGCCGTAGGTGGTCGGCGCCACCGTCTGCCATGAACCGTCGCTGTCGAGATGACGGATCTGATCGACCGACATCAGCGGCGGGATCGGCAGTTCGATCTTGTCATCGAAACGGTCGACGACGCCCACCCACTTCTGCTCAAGGATGGCACGGTTCAACCAGCCCGAAGGCCCATCGAGACGGAAGTATGCCTCCTTGATCGCATCCTCGAACCTTGCGTCCTCGCTACTGTCAGTTCGCCGAGCCTCGCGCTTCAGGTCGGCCACGGTCAGGATGTTGAGGATTTCGTCCTCGTCGACCGGGGTTGCTGCCGCATTTGCCAGTCGGACGTCGCTCGCTCGGATCATGATAGTGCTTCCTCAAGCGAGACTTTCTGGAATGCCTCAAGCACCGATCCGGGCGAGGCGTTGAAGACCTCGATGCGTCGCTCATCAAGCGCCGGCTTCAAGGTCTCAAAATGCGGGACCATGACGGCGGCATAGTCGACGTGATCGGCTCCATGTCCGTCGTGCCAGTGTGTCCGGTCGCCGCCCCGTTTCATATCGACACCGACCAGAACGATCCGGCGGACATCGGCATGGATCAGGCAGTGCATGGCCTGATAGACGCCGTTCGACCCGTGGCGGCAGTTCGCCGGATCAGGATCGAAGCCTTCCCGGCCGGTATTCTGAAGCAGCCCGACCTTCCAGAGATCAGGCACCAGTGGATCGAGCGTCGTCCTGATTCCTGTGAAGTGCTGGACCTGCTGGATGTGCTCGCGCCACCACTTGAAGTCGCAGGCGTGGAGCCAGTCGGCCCACCACGCCACATAGACCGCGTTGTTCACCGCGACGACGCGAACTCCACCTGTCAGCTTTGCCCGCGCGATGGCATGCACCTGCCCGATGACGACGGCGGTCAGGCCGGTCCACAGACGGTCGACGCGGTACGGCGCCATGTCACAGCTTGGCGATTTCCTCGCGCAGGCGCTTCTCGCCCCAGCGTTTGTCCGGCGTTTGACCCCCGGACTTCTGCTCATATTCGGCGCGGAGTTCGTCGCAGACATTGCGTTCCACAGCCGGCAGCGAGCCGCCCAGCGCACCATCCTTGTCATGATCGAGAGGA
>CAZYSW010000575.1:0-3897 GCA_964650105.1 uncultured Nannocystaceae bacterium | reverse complement strand
CGTCGTCTCCGGCCAGACCGAGGCGTCTTCCAACTGCGGCGGGCATGTCGCTCGCGGTCCCGGTCGGTGCGAAGCGAGGCCTGCCGCCGTGACCGCCTCGTCGACGCGGAGCACCTCCGTCGAAGGCGACGGCGACGGGACCTCTCCCTCGAGGGCCGGACGAGGCGCCGTGGCCGGATCGACCACGAGCCCGATCGGTCCCGGCGTGTCGCTCGCTCTCGGCGACACCTCCGGGGCGCCGCACGCGACCACCCCGAGGGCACACGCGAAGGGGACGGCGCGGAGTCTCATCAAGACCAACCGAGCAAGCCTCGTGCCCGGCTCACTGCGCAGGCTCACCCCGACGGCGCCGTCTCCTCGCTGACCACGTGGACCTCCGTCGAGTCGGGCGCGACCACCCACGCCTCGCTCACCTCGTCGTAGACGGCGCCGCGCGCCACCGCGCACTCGAAACAAAGGATCTCGTCGGGGCCCACGAGGAAGCCTCGTTCGAGCTCGGGGGAGATCTCGTCTCCGCATTGCGAACAGATGGCCACCGTACTGGCCTCGGGATCGTGGACTCTCATGCGCTCTCCTCGGCGAGGGTGCTCGGTGCCGCGGCGTCACTCCCGAACCTTCGCGTGACACGAGGAGCAGGTACCCAGGAGCTCTCCGACCAGCTGACCGCGTTCCGGGAGCCGCGTGACAGCGTTCCCTTTGGTGCCCAGGTCGTGCACACGGGTGGCGAGCTGCTCCACTTCGGGGGCCACGCTCTTGCCCATCTCGTAGGGCGTCAGCGGCGTCTCGTCGAGCTCGTTCGTGCCCGCCGACCAGGCGGCGTCGGATGGACCGATCACGCCCTCCCACAGCCGCTCGACCGCCCACACGTGCCGCTGCATGTGCGCCGCCGACCCGGAGGCGCCGGCCGGCGGATCGCCCGGCTCGAAGGACGGACCGCCGAGCGACTGGTGACAACCGCCGCAGGCGGCCCCGAGCTCCCCCGTCGCCGTCGCCAGCTCGCCCACCGTCGTCGCCCCGGCCGCCTTCTTCGCCGCGGCCAGGAACGGGTCCAGCCCCTTCCGCCAGTCGTCCGGCAAATCGTCACCGAGCTCGAGACCGGCAAGCGACGTGGCCGCCCGCTTCCCCGCCTCGACCTCGCCATCGACGACCGCCTGTCGCAGCGTCGCCGCCTGGGTGAAGTGGTCGGCCATGAGCGCCTCGACGGTCGGCGTCATCTCCGGCCGGGCCTCGGGAGCTGCCGTGGGCGCCTGGGTGGCCACCGGTTGCTCGCCATTGCCATCGGATCGACAGGCCCCGAGAAGGGCCATCAGAACGAGAACGGACGCTCGCATGGACATGGTCCTCACTTTCGTTGTCGACCAGAACACGTTTCGACTTCGGCCCCAGGGTGACCCCCACCGCGTCCGCGAGGGCCTTCGCCCCCCGCAGGACCTTCTGCCTCGCGTCAGAGGCGAACAGCACGCGTTTGTGAGTCATGGTCCCTCTCCGGCAGCATGGCGCGTGGCGGGGGCCCGTCTGGCTCCCGCTCGGCTCACCCTCACGACGGAGCGCAGCAAGGCCCAGGCCATCCGCGCAGTCGCCGGCCCGCCCCTTGCTTGTGCGGCGGTCATGCTACGCATCGTCAGGCCGGCCACGGGGGATGCAGAGGGGCGGGGATGGGTCGACGTGGTCGATCCGACGCCGGCCGAGATCGAACGGCTCCGCGACGACTACGGCATCGCCGAAGGTCTGGTGGTCCACGCGCTCGACCCGGACGAACGGCCCCGGGTAGAGCGACAGGAGCGCTCGACCCTCGTGGTCCTCCAGGTCCCGCACGCGCGCCGCGACCGCGGGGCCGCCTTGCCCTACGTGACGCTCCCGTTCGGGATCTTCCTCGCGGGGAAGTGGCTCGTCACCGTCAGCCCCGAGGAGACCGAGGTCCTCGAGCGAATCCGTGGCTTTGCGGCGGTCGACTGGCCCGAGCGCAAGCAACACCGCTTCATCCTCCATGCCCTCGAGGTGGTGGCGCGCACCTACCTCACCCATCTCGCGGCGATCAATCGGGAGGTCGATGCCGTCGAGGCGCGCCTCGCCACGTCGCTCGAGAACCGTGAGGTCCTCGAGCTCTTGCGATACCAGAAGGCGCTCATCTACTACGGCACCGCGCTGCGCGGCTCCGAGCGCCTGCTGCAGCAGCTCCAGCGCAGCCCCGCCTTCGACATCCCCGAAGAAGACGCCGATCTCCTCGATGTCGTGGCCGTCGAGATCCGCCAGGCGGTCGACGTCGCGACCGTGAGCGGCAACATCCTCGGCGAGATGATGGATGCCTTCGCCTCGATCATCTCGAACAACCTCAACGTCGTCATGAGGTTCCTCGCGGCGGTGACGGTCATCCTCGCCTTTCCGGTCATCGTCGCGAGCCTCTACGGAATGAACGTGCGTCTGCCGGTCCAGGAGCACCCGCACGCCTTCGCGATCCTCGTGGCAGTTTCGCTCGCGCTCGCCGCGGGGGTGACGATCTGGTTCCTTCGTAGACGCTGGCTGTGACCGACCAAGCCGGCACGGCCGTGACACCCCGCGCCGGGCGATCGTGCCCGCCCTCGGGGGCGCTCCGCCTTCGGGGCCGCTCCCTCCTCGTTCGTGCCATTCTTGTCGCTCGTGGCATTCTTCTCGCTCGAGCGGCCCACATGAGCGCCGCGGATGAAGCCTCGACCATTGGAGAGCGGAATGGAGATCGCGGCGCGACGGCACGCCGCAGAGCACGGACTTGTCGCCCCTCGAGCGCCGTGCGACGAACCAACCCCAGCGGCATGAGTTCCTCGGCATCTCGCGTGTTCCCCCGCGCCGGGCTCGACCGGCTCATCGCCGAGCTCCAGCGCCGCGGGTACGCTGTCGTCGGACCGCAGATCCGCGACCGGGCGATCGTCTACGGGGACATCGAGGGCACCGACGATCTCCCCGTGGGCTGGCGCGACGTTCAAGCCCCCGGGCGCTACCAGCTCGAACGCCGCGACGACGAGGCGCTCTTCGGATACGTCGTCGGTCCCGAGAGCTTCCGACGCTTCTTCCACGTGCCGGAGGAGAAGCTGGTGTCCCTCCGTCGCAAGGACCGCTCGTTCGAGGCGGAGGCCACGGATCCGGGGGCACGGAAGCTCGCGCTCTTCGGCGCCCGCGGCTGCGACCTCGCCGCGATCGGCACGCAGGATCGCGTCTTCTCCGAGGCGACGGTCGCCGACCCCCGTTATGCGGCGCGCCGCCGCGACGTGATCATCATCGCCGTGAGCTGCAACGAGCCCGCGGCCACCTGCTTCTGCGTCTCGATGGGCACGGGCCCCACCCCCCACGATCGCGCCCCCATCCAGGCGCCGAGCCCGCGCTTCGATCTCGCCGTCACCGAGCTGCTCGACGGCGAGCACCGCTTCCTCGGGGAGGCGGGGAGTGATGTCGGCGCGGAGCTCTTGCGCGTCTGCGAAGGCGACACGGCCGGGGCCGAGGATCACGAACAGGCGCGAGCCCTCGCCGATGGAGCGCGGGCGGCGATGGTGCGCCGCGTCGACAACGACGGCATCAAGGAGCTGCTCTACGCAGCCGCGGACCACCCACGGCTCGACGAGGTCGCGCGGCGGTGCCTCAGCTGCACCAACTGCACGATGGTCTGCCCCACCTGCTTCTGCAGCCGGGTCGACGACACGACCTCGCTCGACGGACAACGGGCCGAGCGCACGCGGCGCTGGGACTCGTGTTTCTCGCTCGAACACTCCTACATGCACGGCGGAGCGGCCCGCGGCTCGGTGAAGTCGCGCTACCGCCAATGGATCACCCACCAGCTCGCGAGCTGGTTCGACCAGTTCGACGTCTCGGGGTGCGTCGGCTGCGGACGCTGCATCACCTGGTGCCCGGCGGGGATCGACATCACCG